>JBGPEQ010000351.1:0-5030 GCA_041482855.1 Dongiaceae bacterium
CAAGTCTCGGCGACGAAGCGATCGAGCAGGCGCACACCGAATCCCGTGGCGCCCTTGGGTGCGATGGGCCAGTCTTCCGTCGCCCAGGCCACGCCGGCGATGTCGAGATGGGCCCAGGGCGTCTTGCCGACGAAGCGCTTCAGCATGACCGCGGCGTTGATGCTGTCACCCCAGCGGCCGCCGTCGTTCTTCATATCGGCGATCTCGGACTTGATGCGCTCATCGTAGGATTCATTGAGCGGCATGCGCCAGAGGCGCTCACCCGTGGCGACGCCGGCAGCAGCCAGTTGCTCGGCCAGCTCGTCGTCGTTGGCGAAGAGACCGGCATATTCGAAGCCGAGCGCCACCATGATCGAGCCGGTCAAGGTGGCGAGATCGATCATGGCCCGCGGCTTGAAACGGTCTTGCGTGTACCAGAGCGCATCGCTCAGCACGAGCCTTCCCTCGGCGTCGGTGTCGATCACCTCGACCGTCTGGCCCGACATCGATTTCACCACATCGCCCGGCCGCTGCGCCGTGCCCGAGGGCATGTTCTCCGCCAGCGCGCAGACGCCGACGGCGTTGACCCGCGCCTTGCGCGCCGCCAGCGCGCGCAGCACGCCGAGGACGGTGGCGGCGCCGGCCATGTCGGTCTTCATCTCCTCCATGCCGGCCGCGGGCTTGATGGAGATGCCGCCGCTGTCGAACGTCAGGCCCTTGCCGACGAAGGCGACGGGCGCGCTGGCTTTGCCGCCCCCGTTCCAGCGGAGCACCACGAGCTGCGGCTCATGCGCGCTGCCCTGCCCCACGCCGAGCATGAGATTGAGGCCGAGATCCTTCAACTTCTTCACGCCCAGTACTTCGACCTTGACGCCGAGCTTGCTCAAAGTCTTAGCCTCTGCAGCGAAGGCCTGGGGCGTGATGACGTTGGCGGGCTCGCTCACGAGATCGCGGGCGGTCGAGACCGATTGCGCCGTCGAGGCCAGCGGCGCGAACGCCTTGCGCGCATCCGCGGGTGCTCCGACCAGCAGCGTCAGCGACTTCAGGCTCGGCCGCTCGTCGCTTTTCTCGGTCGTACGATAGCGGTCGAAGCGGTAGCCGCGCAGGCTGGCGCCGAGCGCGATGTTGGCGGCCAACACCGCGGCCGGCGCGCCCGCCTTCGCAAACCCATCGACCGCCAGCGCCGCGGTCGTCTCCCCCGATGGCGCCAGCTGGGCCGCGAGCGCCCCGCCGATGCGCTGCGCCGCCAGCGCATCGAGCGCATCGGCCTTGCCGAAGCCGACGAGCACCACGCGGCTGCAGGAGAGTCCGCGCGGCGCCAGCACCGACAGCGTCTCCTCAACCTTGCCTTCGAAGCGGCTCGCCTCGAGGGCGCGCGTCAGCGCTCCCTTGGTCCGCCGATCGAGCGCCGTGGCTGTCGGGCCGAGCTTGCGTCCCTCCAGCACGGGCACGGCGATGGCGCCACCCTTGGGCAGGGTGGGCTTGGCGAATGCGATCTTCACTTCTGCTCCCAACGGCCGGCGGCCGATTGCTGCCAATAGGTCAGCGCGTGTCCGGCATCCTTGTAGCTCTTCCAGCGTTCCCGGGCGGTCTGCACGGCCACTTCGTCGTTGCCGTCGAACAGCTCGACGCAGAGCTGATAGTCGGCGACTTTCTCCGAACTCGTGCCGTCCGTCAGGAACAGCACCTGCGCCTCGTTCGGGTTCTCGTCCGCCGTCGTCAACCAGACCGGCTGCAGGACGGCATTGCCGTCGCGCGCGCTGCCGTGGGGCAGAAAGCCGTGCTCGCTGTAAGTCCAGAGATGGTCGGTCAGATGCTCGACCCGTTCCTCGGAACCGGCCATCACCACCGCCCGCTGGCCGCGCTCGAGCGTCTTCTCGAGCATCGGCGGCAGGGCCCCCTCGAGCGCGGTGCGTTGCAGGTGATAGAAGCGGATTTCGGTCATCGGTGTAGGGGCGCGCTGCGCGCGCCCGCGGGCGGCCGCAGGCCGCCCCTACTTCTCCTCATAATTGTCCGCCACGAACCGATCGAGCAGCCGCACGCCGTACGCCGTCGCCCCCTTCGGCACCACCGCCGAGTCCTTTTCGGACCAGGCCATGCCCGCGATATCCAGGTGCGCCCACGGCGTGTCCTTGACGAAGCGCTGCAGGAACTGCGCCGCCGTAATGCTGCCGCCATAGCGGTTGCCGACGTTCTTCATGTCGGCGATGTCGGAATTGATGATCTTGTCGTAGGCCTCGCCCAGCGGCATGCGCCACAGCGGCTCCGTCACCGCCTTGCCGGCCGCGAGCAGGCGCTCGGCGAGCGCGTCGTTGTTGGAGAAGAGGCCCGCATGCTCGCGCCCGAGCGACACCATGATGGCGCCGGTGAGCGTCGCCAGATCGATCATCGCCTGCGGCTTGAAGCGGTCGCGGCAATACCAGAGCGCATCGGCCAGCACGAGCCGGCCTTCGGCGTCGGTGTTGATGACCTCGATGGTCTGGCCCGACATCGACTTCACGACGTCGCCCGGACGCTGGGCCGTGCCCGACGGCATGTTCTCGACCAGCCCGGCGATCCCCACGACGTTGGCCCTGGCCTTGCGGGCGGCCAGCGCGTGCATGGCGCCGATGACGGCGCCCGCACCCCCCATGTCCCACTTCATCTCCTCCATGCCGGCCGCCGGCTTGATGGAGATGCCGCCGGTATCGAAGGTGACGCCCTTGCCGACGAAGGCCACCGGCGCCTTGTTGCGCGCATCCGGCGCCCCTTCCCATTGCATCACGACAAGCTGGGATTCGCGCTCACTGCCCTGGCCGACGCCGAGCAGCGCGCCCATGCCGAGCTCGCGCATCTTTTTCTCGCCGAGGATCTCGACCTTCACACCGAGTTCGGACAGCTTCTGCGCCTCCTGCGCCAGCGTCTCCGGATAGATGACGTTGGCAGGTTCGGACACCAGGTCGCGCGCGATGAACACGCCGTCGCTGATGCGCTGCAGCGGGTCATAGGCCTTCTTCGCCGCATTCGGATCGCTGCACATGACCGTGAACTTCTTGAGGCTCGGCTTCGCCTCCGGCTTCTCGGTCGTGCGGTATTTGTCGAAGCGATAGCTGCGCAGGCGCGCGCCATAGGCGAGGTTGGCGGCCTGCTCGGCCGTCGCCAGCTTCTGGTCGGTGCCATCGTCGACGGCGACGGCCGCGGCCGCTTCGCCGGTGTTCGCCAGACTGGCGGCCAGGCGGCCGCCGAGCGCCTGCACGCCCACGGCATCGAGCGCGCCCGGCTTGCCCAGGCCGATCAGCACGATGCGGCTGGCCTCGAGGCCGGTCGGCGCCAGCACCGTCAGGATATCGTCCGCCTTGCCCTTGAAGCGGCTGGCGGCCAGCGCGCGCTCGATGGCGCCCTTGGTCTGCTTGTCGAGCTGCGCCGCCGTCGGCGTGAGCTTGCGGTCCTCATAGACGCCGACGACGATGGCGCCGCTCGACGGCAATTCGATTTTCGAGAATGAGATCTTCATGGCCTGCATCCGGTTGATGAAACGGCGCCCGGCGCGCGTCTTCGCCCGCCGGTTCCGCACAATGGGGACCGTCCTCTAGCACAGCGACCGGGACTGATAAAGCCGCCCGCGACATCGGCAATCGTGGCCGCCACTGGCGAAGCCAAGATTTTCCTGCTGTAGTGCGCCGCAGCGAATCGGGGCCAAGGGGACGGTTGGGCCAATGACGCGCGGCGTGCTGTGGGGAATCCTGATGGCTTGCGGCCTTCTGGCGGCGGCCCCCTGTCATGCGCAAAGCGGCTCCGGCAAGGCCCCGGCGGACAAGGTCCCGGTCCTGCTGGTCGCCGACGAGGTGACCTATGACCGCGACATCGGCGTCGTCACCGCCCGCGGCCACGTGGAGATCTCGCGCGGCGACCGCGTCGTCCACGCCGATACAGTGTCCTACAACGAGAAGGCGCAGACCGTCACCGCGTCGGGCAATGTCAGCCTGACCGACGAGCGCGGCAACACCGTCTTTGCCGACTACGCCGAACTCACCAGGGACCTCAAGGAAGCCGCCATCGAGAGCATCCGGCTGCTGCTCAGCGACAAGTCGCGGCTGGCGGCCGCCTCCGGCAAGCGCACGGGCGGCAACGTCAACGAGTTCAACTACGCCGTCTATTCGCCCTGTCAGCCCTGCGCCGACGATCCGACGCGCGCCCCGCTCTGGCAGATCAAGGCGGTCAAGGTCACCTACAACGAGGCCGAGCACAAGATAGAGTACGAGGACGCCACCTTCGAACTGTTCGGCGTGCCCATCTTCTACACGCCCTATTTCGAGCATCCGGACGGCACGGTGAAGCGCGCGTCCGGCGTGCTGGCGCCGCAGTTCGGCCTCTCCGGCAAGCTCGGCTTCCATGTGCAGACGCCCTATTTCTGGGTCATTTCGCCCGACAAGGACCTGACGATCGCGCCGATCTTCTCCACCAACGAGTATCCTGTGCTCTTCGGCACCTATCGCCAGCGCGTCGAGAACGGCCTGTTCAGCATCACCGCCAGCGGCACCCTGTCCGACGAGAACGAGCCCTCGGTCGGCCTCAACGAGGACGATTTCCGCGGCCACATCGACGCCACCGGCCGCTTCGACATCGACGAGAACTGGCGCTGGGGCTTCGATCTCAGGCGGGCGACCGACAAGACCTACGAACGGCTGTTCGACTTCTCGCACGATCGCACGCTCACCAGCCGCGCCTTCACCGAAATGTTCGACGGCCGCAACTACGCCTCCATCCAGGGCTACTCCTTCTATGGCACGCGGGCCAGCGACGTTAACGACGAGGCGCCGATCGTGGCGCCGCTCATGGACTACAACTATGTCGGCGAGCCGGTACTGCTCAGCAGCTATTTCACCTTCGACGCCAACGCCATGGTGCTGTCGCGTATCGAGGGCCGCGACGTCCAGCGCATCTCCCTGAACGGCGGTTGGCGCATGCCCTATACGTCGTCTTGGGGCGACGTCACCACGATTTCGGCGACGATGCGCGCCGACCTCTATCAGTTCAACGACCTTGACCCCAATTCCGACGATCCCAACCCC
>JBGPEQ010000352.1:0-5020 GCA_041482855.1 Dongiaceae bacterium
CCGAGCCAGGCCCCGGCCGCCAGCAGATGCAGGGACTCGGCGCCGAGCAATATCGCCCGGTCGATACCTTCGGCTGCCGCGGCGTGCGTCGACCAGGTGTGCAGGATCAGCCCCAGCCCAGCAGTGACGGCGGCCAGCCCTCGGCGACTGCCTTTCGAGCCGTCTCCGAGCGCCAGCACGGCAAGCACAAGCAGCAGGAGACGCGCGCCTAAGACGTGACCGAAATGCGTGTCCGTCAGCACCGGCCAGACGGCCGCCGCGGCGTCGGCAATGGTTTCGGCTTCGGCCATGAAGGCGGCCTGCGCCACCAGCCAGACCAATCCTGCCGCGACGGCAGCGGCCAGGCTGGCGCGAAACAAGCGCCGAAATCCCGCTTCGATGCGTCGGCGTGTCGCGCCGTCCGCCGCCCGCAGGACAGGCGGCGCCACCGCGCTCCAGAACACCGCGACCCCGAAGGCGGAGAGCGAGGCGGCGATTTGCACGCCGCGCGCCGCCGTCAGGCCGAGCTCAGCCGCTTCCATCGTCAGGGCTTCACTGTGAACACGTAGTTGCCCTTCGTCTTGTGCGAATCGTCGGCCGCCGTGGCATGCCAGATCACCTTGTAGGTGCCGGGCGCGAGCACCTTGAGGCCGATGCTCAGCAGCTTCTCGTTGTCGGGCGCGGTGTGAGCCTTGCCATCGTCGACGCGCTTGCCGCCGGCATCCAGCACCTGGATGTCCGAGAATTTCGGCTCCACCTCCTCGGTGAAGGTGATGGAAATCTCGGTCGGCGCCGTCTTCACGGTGGCGCCGGCCGCCGGATCGGCGCTCGCGAGATCGGCATGGGCAAGGGCGGATCCGGCGCCCGCAAGCGACAGAACGGCAGCAAGAGCGTAAGGGTGCAGCGTTTTCAACTATATCTCCGATGTTGTGGGCACGTCGCGCGATCGCTGCGCCATGCCCGGTCCGTTGTGGGTTATTTCTGAAGCGTGGATTGCCGCCGCAGCGGCAAGGCGGCTGGGAGTCAGCGCATCGGCTGCGCCGCCATCAAAGAGCCGCTCAGGCCGGTCGGGGCGGCCCGCGCGCGGCGTTGGCGTAGGCAACCTTGCGAAACGCAACGATCTCGGGGGCCGCGGCCGGCATGACCGATCGCTCTATTGCTGCCGACAGCAGCGGCAAAACCGGCGCGGAACTGTCAGCGGCCGCGGTGTTGCACAGCAGGCAATGTTCGTGATCGTGGCTCGAATGGCCGGAGCGTCGATCCTGCTTCCCGGAAGTTCCGTGCTGCGCGCAATCGCCCTGGGCGATCTGTTCTGGGCCATGTGCTTCGATCCACATGCCCAGCGCCGCGCCCGCGCCGATGGAGCACTGCACCAGCAGCGCGAACGCGACCAGCCAGCATCCCGCCCGGCGGAGCAGGCCGATCCGCGATCGTCGCTGATAAGGTGGTTGCGGGCGCACGGATCGATCCTAACAGAACTCGGCGGTCGTTGGGTTAGGCGACCGTATTGAGCAGGAGCACCGCACCGCGCGCGATGATCGGGAGCGGCCCGAGCACATCTCGGGCGGCGCGCCCAAAGGATGCACCGATTCGAATCCGCCGCGTAAGCCGGCCGTCGGTGCGACAAACCGTCTCGGCCGTTCGATTGACCGGCCGCGACTGCAAGCGTAGCCTGGCGATTGAGCAGACCGTTCGATGGGAGCGTCCCATGAATCCCGTGAGCAGACGACGATTCCTGATGTCGGCGACGTTTATCGGCGGAGCGGGCGCGACCGTGCTCGCCGCGCCCCGCGCGTTTGCGTTCTCGCTCGAGCAGGGCAATGCCGAAACGCAGGCGCTCTATATCGGCCATTGCAGCGCCAACAATCAGTATCACGCCGAATTGGTGACGGAGTTGACGGCCAAGCTGCAGGGCCACACCCAGGTCGAGATCGAGGCCGCCCTGGCCGTTGCGCGCTGCCCGATCTGCGGCTGCCCGATCGCATAGTCCGAGCCCCTCTTTCAACCTCCGCTGCGACGCCGTGCGTCCTTCGAGACGCGCCCTTTGGGCGCTCCTCAGGATGAGGTAAATTTTTGATGGCATTGTGGAAATTCCTCATCCTGAGGAGGCCGCGAAGCGGCCGTCTCGAAGGACGCGCGATCCCGATCCAACCCCTCTAGGGATTTCCATGTTCTGCTCTAAAAATATCCCGTCTTGACATGATATGTTATGATATACCATAACGCATCGACCCTATCATTGGGGCGGCGTCGGGGAGGGCAGTGCCGTTGGCCAGGTTCGGTTTCGCCGACCGCAGAGAATCGGCAACGCTCCTGGGGCAGAGCGCGCTCAGCCGCCTGGCCTGGATCCTCTGCATCATGGTGGCGCTGTGGGCGGCCGTGGGCTGGGCCCTGGACTGGTGGTCATGAGCGCCGCCGCCATCCGCCTCGATGATCTCACCCTCGGCTATGACCGTCATCCCGCGGTCCATCATCTGAGCGGCAGCTTCGGCCCGGGTTCGCTGACGGCCATCGTCGGCCCCAACGGCGCCGGCAAGACCACCCTGCTGAAGGCCATCGTCGGTCTGCTGCGGCCGCTCGCCGGCCGGATCGAGCTGGGTGCGATCCGGCGCGCAGAGATCGCCTACCTGCCGCAGCAGGCCGACATCGATCGCAGCTTCCCGATCTCGGTCCTCGACATGGTCCAGCTCGGCCACTGGGGCCGCATCGGCGTCTTCGGCCGCATCAGCCCGGCCATGCGCGCGGCCGCGGCCCACGCCTTGGAGGCCGTGGGACTGACGAGCTTCGAACGGCGCCCGATCGGCAGCCTCTCCGCCGGGCAGTTCCAGCGCGCCCTCTTCGCCCGCACCTTGTTGCAGGATTGCCCGGTGATTCTGCTGGATGAGCCCTTCACCGCCATCGATGAGCACACCGCCCAGGACCTGCTCGGCCTCGTGCATCGCTGGCATGGCGAGCGGCGCACGGTCGTCCTGGTGTCCCACGATCTCGAGCAGGTTCGCCGGCACTTCCCGCAGACCCTGCTGGTGGCGCGCGAGCAGATCGGCTGGGGCCCCACGGCGGAGGTCCTGACGCCGGCCAACCTGCAGCGCGCCGGCGCCATGCTCGAGCGCTGGAAGGAGAACCCGGAGATCTGCGGGCGGAGCGCGGCATGAGCATGCTCTACGATCTCCTCGCCGCCCCCTTCGTCGACTTCGCCTTCATGCGCCGCGCGCTCGTCGCCTGCGCCGCGCTGGCGGTCGGCTGCGGGCCGGTCGGCGTGCTGCTGCTGTTGCGGCGCATGAGCCTGGTCGGCGACTCCATGTCCCATGCCGTGCTGCCGGGCGCCGCCATCGGCTTCGTCATCTCCGGCCTCTCCCTGGTCTCCATGAGCATCGGCGGCTTCGTCGCCGGCCTGCTGGTGGCCCTGGCCTCGGGCGTCGTCACCCGCGTCACGCAGCTGCGGGAAGATGCCAGCTTCGCCGCCTTCTATCTGATCTCGATCGCCCTCGGCGTGCTCATCGTCTCGACCCGCGGCAGCAACGTCGATCTCATGCATGTGCTGTTCGGAACCATCCTGGCCGTCGACAACCATTCGCTGCTCCTGGTGAGCGCGATCGCGACTGTCTCGATCGCCGTCCTGGCGGTGATCTATCGCCCGCTCATCGTCGAGTGCTTCGATCCGGCCTTCCTGCGCTCCGTCGGCGGTCACGGCGCCAGCTACCACATCCTGTTCCTGGTCCTGGTGGTGCTCAATCTGGTCGCCGGCTTCCAGGCCCTCGGCACGCTGATGGCCGTGGGTCTGATGATGCTGCCGGCGGCCGCCGCGCGGTTCTGGTCCGCCGAGGTATGGTCGCTGGCGGCGGCGAGCGCGGCCATCGCCCTGGTCTCCGGCTATGTCGGCCTGCTCGTCTCGTTCCATTTCGACCTGCCCTCCGGCCCGGCCATCGTGCTGACCGCCGGCGTCATCTATCTCGTGTCGATGGCCGTGGGCTCGCAGGGCAGTTTGCGCAAGAACCTGATCGCCCAGCCGCACTATGAGTCTTGATTCCCAGGGAACCCGGGAGGCGCTCATGCATCGTCGATGCTTCCTCCAGGCCGTCCTGATCGCTCCCCTGCTGCTGGTTCCCGTCGGGGCCCACGCCGCCGACGGCAAGCTCAAGGTCGTCGCCAGCTTCAGCATTCTCGGCGACATCGTGAAGAACGTCGGCGGCGACCGGGTGGCCGTCACGACCCTCGTCGGCCCCGACGGCGACGCCCATGTGTTCGAGCCGACGCCGGCCGACGCCAGGGCCGTCGCGGCGGCCGATGTCGTGTTCGTCAACGGCCTGGGCCTGGAAGGATGGATGGAGCGGCTCATCCAGGCGTCCGACTACAAGGGCCCGGTCGTCACCGCCAGCGACGGCGTGAAATCGCGGACCATGGATGAGGATGGCGCGACGGTCACCGACCCGCATGCCTGGCAGGACCTGAGCAACGGGCGCATCTACGCCGCGAACGTCGCCGCGGGGCTCGCCGCGGCGGATCCGCAAGGTGCCGCCGCCTATCGCGCGGCCGCCGCCGCCTACACCGCCGCGATCGAGGCCAAGGACAAGTGGGTGCGCGCCGAGCTGACGGCCGTGCCATCGGGACAGCGCCGGATCATCACGTCGCACGATGCGTTCGGCTATTTCGGCGCCGCCTACGGCATCGCCTTCCTGGCCCCGGTCGGCGTCAGCACGGAGGCCGAGCCCTCGGCCGCCGGCATGGCCCGGCTGATCAGGCAGATGAAATCCCTGGGCATCAAGGTCGTGTTTTTCGAAAACATGACCAGTCCGAAGCTCGTGGCGACCTTGGCCGGCGAAGCCGGGGCCAGAGTCGGCGGCACGCTTTACTCCGACGCCCTCTCGCCGCCGGGCGGCCCCGCCGACGGCTACCTCGAGATGTTCGACAACAATGTGCCGCAATTGAAGGCGGCCATGCTCGGCATGTAGGACCGGGATCAGCGACGTGCGTCCTTCGACAAGCTCAGGATGAGGTGCTTTCTTTGTGCCACCAAGAAATGTCCCTCATCCTGAGCTTGTCG
>JBGPEQ010000353.1:0-4995 GCA_041482855.1 Dongiaceae bacterium
CTTCCGTCTCGTCGGCCTTCACCGGCAGGAATGTGCCGGCGCCGACATGCAGGGTGACGGAGACGCGCGCAATGCCGCGGGCCTCCAGGGCCGCCAGCAGCGCGGGCGTGAAGTGGAGCCCCGCCGTCGGCGCCGCCACGGCGCCGTCCTTGGCCGCGAAGATCGTCTGGTAGTCGGCGCGGTCGCGCGCGTCGGCGCCGCCGGGGCGCTTGATGTAGGGCGGCAGCGGCATGCGGCCGACCTCCGTCAGCGCCGTCATCAGTTCTGCGCCGCCACGATCGAATGCCAGTTCGACCTCGCCGCCCTCGCCCTTCTCTGCGACCGTGGCCGACAGGCCGCCATCGAAGGCGATCGCGTCTCCCGGCTTCAATTTCCTGGCCGGCCGGGCGAAGGCGCGCCAGCGATCGCCGGCCACGCATTTATGCAACGTGACCTCGACGCCCGCCGCGCCGCGCCGGCCGAACAAGCGGGCGGGAATCACGCGCGTGTCGTTGAACACGAGCAGGTCGCCGGGACGCAACAGCGCCGGAAGATCGCGGACGATGTGGTCGCGCAAGCTCTCGGCAACCTCCAGCAGGCGCGCGGAGTCGCGCGGCACGGCCGGGCGTTCGGCGATCAGCGCTGGCGGGAGATCGAAATCGAACAGGTCAACGCGCATGCGGCGTCGAACCTAAACAGGAATTGGGAGTTGGTTCCGCAAACGAGCTGTCATTCCCGCGAAAGAGGCTGTGAAGAAATCCAAGAAGCGACCTTTGAGAGAGCTGCATCGATGTCGTGCGTCCTTCGAGACGCGCCCTGTGGGCGCTCCTCAGGATGAGGCAAATTTTTGATGGCATTAAGGAAATTCCTCATCCTGAGGAAGCCGCGAAGCGGCCGTCTCGAAGGACGCGCGATGTTGATCCAGCGTCTTTCCGGACTTCTTCACACGCTCGAAAGCGGGAAACTCAGGGCGGCAGTCTCATCGGTTGCCCTGGACCCCCGCTTTCGCGGGGCCGACATGCGTATTTGTGTTTGAGCGAGAGAGACCGCGGCCTCGCCGTCAAGCCGCCGACTTCGCAGCCGCCTTCTCCGCCGCCCGGGCGATGCGGTGCTTGAGGCGCTGTGCCTCCTCGGGAAGCTTGTAGTCGGGCGTATCCAGCAGGAAGGCATCGAGGCCGCCATTGTGCTCGATGGTGCGGATGGCGTGCGGCGTCAGGCGCAGGCGCACCTGTTGGTTCAAGGCGTCGCTCATCAGCCGCGTCGACTGCAGGTTCGGGATGAAGCGCCGCTTGGTCTTGTTGTTGGCATGGCTGACATTGTGGCCGGACATAACGCCCTTGCCGGAGATCACGCAGCGCCGGGACATGGCCCAATCCTCACGAGGGAAAACGATTGCGGGGCGGCGGCCGCCCCGAGCGAGCGGCGGTTTTAAGCCAGCGGCCCCGCCCCGTCAAGGGCGGCGGGGGCCAGACGCACCTGCACAGCGCACCAATTTTCCTAGCCTTTTCAGAATATTAATTGTCATTCCCGCGAAAGCGGGAATCCAGGGCCGCCGCACGTCGGTTGCCCTGGACCCCCCGCTTTCGAGCGTGTGAAGAAATCCAAAAGACGACCTCTGAGAGAGCTGCACCGACGTCGTGCGTCCTTCGAGACGCGCCCCGCAGGCGCTCCTCAGGATGAGGTAGACTTTTGATGGCATTAGAGAAATTCCTCATCCTGAGGAGGCCGCGAAGCGGCCGTCTCGAAGGACGCGCGATGCCGATCCAGCACCTCCGGGGATTTCCTCACACGCTCGAAAGCGGGGGTCCAGGGCAAGCGACGGGTTCTGTGGCCCTGGTTTCCCGCTTTCGCGGGAATGACACGGAGTGGATGATGAGTCAGAGACCGCAAGAGTCGGCATCTGCGTTCATCTGCGGATATCCGCGCTCATCTGCGGTTTGCTTTCTTCTGCCGCGCCGTCGCCGATGCGGCCGTCGATCAGGTGGACCGTGCGGGCGCAGCGGGCGGCGATCATGGGATCGTGGGTGATCAGGAGCAGCGTGGTGCCGCGCTCGGCGCGCAGCGCGAACATGAGGTCGATGATGTGGCGGCCGGTCTCGCCGTCGAGATTGCCGGTGGGCTCGTCGGCCAGCAGCAGGCGCGGGGCAATGACGAAGGCGCGCGCGAGCGCCACGCGCTGTTGTTCGCCGCCCGACAGCTGGCCGGGATAGTGGCCGAGGCGATGCCTTAGTCCGACGCCCGCGAGTTCCTGTTCGGCGCGTTCGAAGGCATCGCGCCGTCCCGCGAGCTCCAGCGGAATGGCGACGTTCTCAAGCGCGCTCATGGTGGGTATCAGGTGGAAATCCTGGAACACGATGCCGATGCGGTCGCGCCGGAACAGCGCCAGTTGATCCTCGCTGAGGGTGCCCAACTCCCGGCCGGCGACGGCGACGCGGCCGGCGGTGGGCCGCTCGAGGCCGGCGACCACCATCATCATCGTCGACTTGCCGGAGCCGGACGGGCCGACGATACTGACGGTCTCGCCGGTCGCCACACCCAGATCGAGGCCCCGCAGGATGTTGACCTCGCCGGCCGCACTCTTCAGTTTTAGATGGACGTCATCCAGACGAACCATCCAGTCGTCGGCCGGCGCCTCGTCGCGTCCAGTACTGTCATTCATGCATCGGGTGCCTGCTCGCGCCGGATCGCGACGCGCTGAGAATCGGGCCTTCATGCGGGCATATGGCTTGCCTGCCGTTTGTGTCAACGCCATGGTCGCGATTGTGTTGTTGGTCTGGCTGAATGTGGCGCAAGCCGGGACGCAACCGATCCGCATCCTGGCGCTCGGCGCCAGCATCACAGCCGGCTATGGGTTGGATGCCGCGGACAGCCTGCCGGTCCAGCTGCAGGCGGTGTTGCGCGCGCATGGCGTCGACGCCACCGTCATCAACAGCGGGGTCTCCGGCGATACCTCGGCGGGCGGCCTGGCGCGCCTCGATTGGGCGCTGGCCGACAATCCCGACCTCGTCATCCTCGATCTCGGCGGCAACGATGCCCTGCGCGCCATCGATCCCAAGAATACCGAGGCCAATCTCGACGCCATCGTGTCTCGCCTCAAGGCCGAGAAGCGTGGCGTGTTGATCGCCGGCATGCTGGCGCCACCCAATCTGGGCGCCGACTATGCCGCTGCCTTCAACGCCGTGTTTCCCGCGGTGGCGGCGCGCCACGACGTGACCCTCTATCCCTTCCTGCTCGATGGCGTGGTCACGGATCCCGCACTCAATCAGGAGGATGGCATCCATCCCAACGCCGCCGGCGTGAAGGTGATCGTCGAGCGCATGCTGCCTTACGTCCTGCAAGCAATCCAGCGACTCGATCGCAACGCGCCTGGCTCGTGAGCGCGGCCTTCCACAGCGCCCACGCGACCCACGAGAATTGGCGGCGGGCCGTCGATGCCTGCCTCGAACGGCTTGGCGCGATTCCGCCGGCGACCAACCTCGGATTCCTCTACGTCACCGACAAGCTGGTGGACCATCTCGAGGGCATCCTCGATCGCTTGCGCGGCTGTACGGGTGTCTCCGATTGGGTCGGGACCACCGGCATCGGCGTCGCCGGCAGCGACGGCACGGGGACTTGCGCCGAGTATTTCGACCGGCCGGCGCTGGTGGTGATGGTGGCGGCGCTGCCGGCCGATTCCTACCGCGTGTTCGAGCCGGTGCATGGCGGCCTCGGGCCGTTCCGCACCCAGTATGGCGGCTGGCTCAAGGCCGCCCAGCCGCTCTTCGGCCTCGTCCATGGCGATCCCCGCAATCCGCTGACGCCCGATATCGTCGCCGGCATGGCCGACGACCTCGGGCTGTTCTTCGTCGGCGGCCTCACCTCCTCGCGCTCGGAGCATCCGCAGATCGCCGACCGCATCGTCGAGGGAGGCCTGTCCGGCGTGCTGTTCGCCGGCGGCGTGGCGGTCGCTGCCGGGCTGACCCAGGGCTGTTCGCCGATCGGCCCGATGCACAGGATCACCGAGGCCGACGACAACGTCATCGAGACGATCGACGAGCGGCCGGCGCTCGACGTCTTCAAGGAGGACATCGGCGAATTGCTGGCCCGCGATCTGCGCAAGATCGGCGGCTACATCTATGCCGCGCTGCCGGTCGCCGGCTCCGACACCGGCGACTATCTCGTGCGCAACCTCACGGGCATCGATCCCGGCAAAGGCTGGCTTTCCATCGGCGCCCAGGTCGAGACCGGCGACCGCATCATGTTCACCCGCCGCGACCGCCAGGGTGCCGAGCAGGACCTGAAGCGCATGCTCGACGACCTCGCCAGGCGCGCCGCCGGCCAGCCGATCAAGGGCGGCGTCTACTGCACCTGCGTCGCGCGCGGCCCCAACCTGTTCGGCGATGATTCCGAGGAGCTGAAGGCCATCCGCGCCACCCTCGGCGACTTCCCGCTGGTGGGCTTCTTCGCCAATGGTGAAATCTGCAACAACCGCCTCTACGGCTACACCGGCGTGCTTGCATTGTTTCTGTAGGGGCGCGCTGCGCGCGCCCGCGGGCCGCCCCTACACAGCCATTGCCCTCTTCGTGTTCTTCGTGTCTTTGTGGTGGAATCTTGCCCGTGCGCAGATCTGTGCGCCTCGGGAAAAATCCGGAATCAGGGGGCCAGATGCAATACCGCCAACTCGGGCGCAGCGAGATCAAGGTGAGCGCCATCTGCCTGGGCACCATGACCTGGGGCGAGCAGAATACCCAGGAGCAGGGATTCGAGCAGATGGACTATGCGCTCGACCAGGGCGTGAATTTCTGGGACACGGCGGAGATGTATGCGGTGCCGCCGCGCAAGGAGACCTATGGACGCACCGAGGAGATCATCGGCAATTGGTTCAAATCGCGAAGGCTACGTGACAAGGTCGTGCTGGCGACCAAGGTGGCCGGCCCCGACCAGCGCTTCTCCTACGTCCGCGACGGCAAGCCGCGCCTCAACCGGCAGCATATCCTGGCGGCGGTCGAAGCCAGCCTTAAGCGGCTGCAGACCGAC
>JBGPEQ010000354.1:0-4985 GCA_041482855.1 Dongiaceae bacterium
CGCGAGGGCGGGCTGATGCTTTCGGTCATCGACGGCGGCGCCGGCATGACGGCGGCCGAAATCGATCGCGCGCTGCAGCCGATCGGCGCGCCCGCGACCGCCGACCATCGCGCCGACACCCGGCAGCTGAGCCTGGCCCTGGCCAAGGCGTTCATCGAGCTGCAGGGCGGCCGCTTCTTCATCGAGACCGTGCCGGGCTCGGGCACCGCGGCCTGCATCTACCTGCCGCCGCGCAGCGTGCGCCGGAGCGCCTGACCTTGTCCGCCCAGCTGGCCAGGAAACCGGAAACCGCATCCGCGGGCGACGCGCTGATCGCGGAGGTGCGCCGGCGCCTGCAGGAGCGCTTCGGCGACATGGGCGGTCCAGCGGCGCCGACGGCGGGCCCTTCGCTCGAACTGTCGGAGGCCCACCGCATCGGCCGCATCGTCTCGATCGAGGGCGCCAAGCTCGTGGTCATGATCGAGATCGACGATCCCAAGGCGCAGCTCGATCTCTCGAGCAGCCTGCAAGTGGGCTGCGTCGTGAAGGTGCCGACCAAGAACTCGGTCGCCTTCGGCATGGTCAACGCGCTCTCCATCGCCAAGCCGGCGCGCAACGGCGACGGGGCCGAGAGCCGCTTTCTCGAGCTGGAGCTGGTCGGCGAGTCCGTCGCCATCGGCACCGGCAAGGGCGCCAACATGCGGCGCGGCGTCTCCACCTACCCGGTCCTCGGCAGCGCGGTCTACGCGGCGACCCAGGCCGACCTGCGCTTCGTGTTCGTGCGCGACGGCCCGCAATCGGCGCGCATCGGCAGCATCCAGCAGGACCCGAACCTGCCGGCCCAGGTCAACGTCGACGACCTCCTGGGCAAGCACTTCGCCGTGCTGGGGGCCACGGGCACGGGCAAGTCCTGCGCGGTGACGCTGATCCTCAAGGCCATCCTGAAGCACAACCCGAACGGCCACATCCTGCTGCTCGATCCGCACAACGAGTATGCCCGCGCCTTCGGCGCGCAGGCCAACGTGATCGACCTGCACAAGCTGGAGCTGCCGCACTGGCTGTTCAACTTCACGGAGCTGCGCGCGGTGTTGACCAATGCCGGCGCCAGCATCTCCAACGTCGAGGCGGCGCTGCTCAACGATCTCGTCACCCAGGCCAAGCGGCAGTTCCTGGGTGCTTCGTCCGACGAGCGCACGATCACCTCGGATACGCCCACCCCTTACCGCATCGGCCAGGTCGCCGACTATATCGACGAGGTGCTGGGGCGGCTGGACAGGCCGGAGAGCATCGCCCTCTACCAGGCCCTGAAGACCGCCATCGTCACGCTGCAGAACGACGCCCGCTTCGGCTTCATGTTCGGCAAGGGCGTCACCACGCGCGACCTGATGGTGCCCATTCTCTCCTCGATCTTCCGCGTGCCCGTACAGGGCAAGCCGATCACCATCCTCGACCTTTCGGGCGTGCCGTTCGAGATCCTCAACGTCGTGGTCTCCGTGCTCTGCCGCATGGCCTTCGATTTCGCGACCTGGAGCCGGGGCAAGTGGCCGATCCTCTTGGTGTGCGAGGAGGCCCATCTCTACGCGCCCGAGAATCCGGAGGCCGGGTTCGAGCCGACCAAGCGCGTGCTGGCGCGTATCGCCAAGGAGGGCCGCAAGTACGGTCTTTCGCTCGGCATCGCCAGCCAGCGGCCGGCCGAGCTGGCGGCGACGATGCTGTCGCAATGCAGCACCATCTTCGCCATGCGCCTCACCAACGAGACCGACCAGCAGTGGGTGCGCTCGTCGCTCTCCGACGGCGTCGTCGGGCTGCTGGAGGCCCTGGGCACGCTCGGCACGGCCGAGGCCATCGGCGTCGGCGAAGGCATCGTGATGCCGATGCGCCTGGTCTTCGATACCCTGCCGCCGGAGGAGCGGCCGCGCAGCGCCACCGCCTCCTTCTCCACCGCCTGGAAGACCGACAACGTCGACGACCGCGAGAAACTGCAAGGCGTGGTCGACCAGTGGCGCCGCCAGCGCCACGACGATTGAGGAACTAGCGGCGGTCGTTTCGGGCCTGATCGCCAGCAGCGTTTCGGTTTGGCATGGTATTTGTGCCGGAGGCCGACGTTCGGCCGTTCCGGACCACTCGCCAGCGTCGGTGCCTACCATCCCCGACTGGCGGACGGAAGACGCGACTATGCGCAACTCTGCGACTTCACGCGCTCGATCTCCCGGTCGATCCGGGCAGCAAGTCCATCGCTAACCGGTGTCATTGGCAAACGCAGTTCGGGACTGTCGATTAGACCGATGCGCCACAACCAGTGCTTGATCGGCGCCGGACTTGGCTCGGTGAACAGCAGGCGCGGCAAGTCGGCAAGCACGCACCAGTCCGACAATGCGCCTCCCTGGTTGCCCTCAATCAGCTTGTTTCGTATTGCGGCAAAAGCACGCGTCTCGACATGTGCCGAGGCGAGGATGCCGCCATCGGCCCCGTGAGTCAGCGCCCCGTAGTAGAGAGCGTCCTCACCAGTCAGCACTGCGAAGTCGGGCGGGCGGCGGCGCAACAGGTCAAACGATTGTGCGGCGTCCGCCGAACAATCCTTGACGCCGACGATGTTTGCACGGTTGGCGAGTTGCAACATCGCCTCGTTGCCGAGATTGACGCCGGTGCGATAGGGGATGTTGTAGATCAGGATGGGTCGCGCCGTGCTGTCAGCCAGCGCAGAGAAATGGCGGAACAATCCTTGCTGAGATGGTCGAGTATAGTAGGGGCAGGCAATCAGATAGCCGTCGACGGCCCATGAGGCGGTGCGTTCCAGCGCCTTGATGCCTTTGCGCGTATCGCTGCCGTGCAACCCGAGATATAGCGGCATATGCCGGCCAACCTTGGCGAGTTCGGCTGCAGATATGGAAATGATGCGTTCGGCTTCCTCTTCATCCAACGTCAGACCTTCGCCGGTCGTCGCACCCAGGATGAGGCCGTCAACAGGCTCCGCAGCGAAGTGCTTTACGAGTCGCCGCAGGGATACGTCATCGAGCGCACCCTCGCGAAACGGCGTAATGAGCGGCAGCCATAGGCCCTTCAAGGTTGAATGACAGGCTTCCATCGTGATCCATCTCCCATGAGGCCGGAGACGGGAACAAAAAAACCCCGTCCAAACCGGCGGGGTCCAACTTCGATCCTGGGGCGCTGCGACTTACCGCGCGCGACGATCTCCGGTCCCCATTGCTGGGGGCGTTTTCGAGTTAGCGGACTTGAAGCACCACAGGACCATTTCGGTATCGTCAACCCCGGACGCCACTTTTGTCAAGGCTGAGGAGCATCCCAGAGACAAAGCCACATGCCGCCCCGGCTGCGAATAACGCAGCCCGATCGAGCTTGCAGCCTTGAACCACAGAGTTTCCACCGACTGCGTCGACCCGCGAGGCATGAAACGGATCTCTCGCAGTTCTGCTCCTTCCCGTGTCACCCCGGCGAAAGCCGGGGTCCATATTCCAGAGGCCGGTGTCTATGGACCCCGGCTTTCGCCGGGGTGACACACAAAATTGAGTTTCCGAAGAGGGCCAGTTTCTTTTCAGACACAGAGGTGCCCAGAGCAAGGAAGGAGACCGCAGATGAACGCTGACCAGAAGGGATGAGCGCAGATAACTTGATTGCACGCCGAAAGCGCGCAGGAATTCTTAGGTGAGGGCGCCAATCAAGGCTGCACCGCGGGCTCTATGCCCATCTTTTGTGCATAGCGACAAGGCCCTTGAAAAGTGCTGCGAGAATCGCAATTATTCGATTGTGCAGTGCAATGCATTGCGCCAACAAGAAGAAACGATCCACGGTGGGAGGCACCCTCTGCAAGGGAGCATCGCCATGATGCCGTACACCGCGGACGAGCAGGACTGGCTCGCGCAGCCGCCGCTTCCGAATCGAGCGAGCGCGGCGCTCGAGATCCCGCGGGATATGATCGAGTTCCATGTGGCGCGGGCGCGCCAGCTGCGCGCGCAGGCATTCGCCCGCTTGTTCCGCCGATTGTGGAATGCCCTCCGGTGGCGATGGGCGGCGGCCGACGACTCTATGGCGACTGCCGCGGCGCGCCGCCTGGCGGACATCGACCGCCTCGGCGAAACGCTCCGCCAACCCCTCACCTCGATCCGCACCCTGTCGGAACTCCTGCAGGAGAACCCGGGGCTGCCGGCCGAGCAGCATGCGCATATGCTCGGCCTCATCGTCGAGGAGACCAAGCGGCTCAACCGGCTGATCGGGCAATGCCTCGATCTCGTCGCCGAGGCCGGCATCGCCAACGACCGCTACAGCGAGCGCGGCGTCGCCGGCCGGGCATAGCCGACGCCGCCGAGCGCCTCGGCGATCTCAGGCAGGATGGCGGGATCGTCGATGGTGGCGGGCGCCTTGTAGTCCTGGCCGTCGGCGATCTTCTGCATGGTGCCGCGCAGGATCTTGCCGGAGCGCGTCTTCGGCAGGCGCTTCACCACGGTCGCCGTGCGGAACGCGGCGACCGGGCCGATGCGATCGCGCACCATCTGCACGACTTCCTTGCAGATGTGGGCGTGGTCGCGATTCACGCCCGCCTTCAGCACGACGAAGCCGAGCGGGACCTGGCCCTTCAGCTCGTCGGCGACGCCGATGACCGCGCATTCCGCCACATCGGGATGGGCGGCCAAGACTTCCTCCATGGCGCCGGTCGAGAGCCGGTGGCCGGCGACGTTGATGACGTCGTCGGTGCGGGCCATGACGTAGACGTAGCCGTCTTCATCCATGTAGCCGGCATCGCCGGTCTGGTAGTAGCCGGGATAGGCCGTGAGATAGGACTGCACATAGCGCTGGTCGGCGTTCCACAGCGTAAGCAGCGTGCCCGGCGGCAGCGGCAGCTTGCAGACGAGCGCGCCGATGTCGCCGCGCTTCGCCTCGCGGCAGCCGTCGGCGAGGACGCGCACGTCCCAACCCGGCGCCGGCTTGGTGGGCGAGCCGTGCTTCACCGGCAGCGCCTCGATGCCCATGCAGTTGGCGCAGATCGCCCA
>JBGPEQ010000355.1:0-4976 GCA_041482855.1 Dongiaceae bacterium
CAACGTCCGTGATCCCGCAACAATCACCGCCGGGCTCGAGCGTGTCTACGCACTGTTCCCGCGCATCGCCGGCCGACGCAAGCAGCTGGCGGGCACGCTCTCCGGCGGCGAGCAGCAGATGGTGGCGATCGGCCGCGCCCTCATGGCGGCGCCGAAGCTGCTGCTGCTGGACGAACCGTCGCTCGGCTTGGCGCCCAACCTGGTCGAACTGATCTTCGAGACCATCGCCGAGATCCGCAAGCTCGGCTGCGCCATCATGCTGGTCGAGCAGAACGCCTCCATGGCCCTCGAGGTGGCGGATTTCGGCTACGTGCTGGAGACCGGCGCCGTCACCCTCGCCGGTCCCGCCGCCGACCTCAAGGCCCGCCGCGACGTCATCGCGGCGTATCTGGGGTAGGGCTATGACGTGGATATGTCGCCTGCGCTCTTCCATTCTGGTTTGCTGCAAGCGCACCCTGCGTCCTTCGACAAGCTCAGGACGAGGAGGATTCTTGGTGGCACGAAGAAAGACCCTCATCCTGAGCTTGTCGAAGGACGCACATCGCCAATCCAAATCTGCGACTCGCGCCGCTAGAGCAAGATCATGTCCGCTCTGAACGAATTCCTACAGCACGCCGCCAACGGACTCGTCCTCGGGTTCCTCTACGCGCTCGTCGGCATCGGGCTCAGCATGGTCTACGGCATTCTCCGCATGATCAACTTCGCCCATGGCGAGATCCTCATGGTCGGCGCGTTCCTGGCGCTGCCGGTCTCGGCGCTGGGCGCTCCGGCCTGGCTGGTGCTGCTGGCCGGCGTCGCCGGCTCGACGCTCATGGGCCTGGTCGTCCAGTGGGCGATCTACCGCCCGCTGCTGAAGTCGCCAGAGGTGACGCTGCTGGTGGCCTCGCTCGGCGTCTCGCTCTTGCTGCAGAACCTCGTGCTCATGCTGACCTCGCCGCAGCCGAAGCGGCCGGACCCGGCGCCGTTCCTCGACCAGCCCTTCCGCATCGGCGAGATCGTGCTGCGCAATGTCGACCTCGCGATCGTCGTCCTGGCCATCGCGGCGATGCTGGCGACTCATCTCTTCCTCAAGCACACGCGGGACGGCCGCGCGCTGCGCGCGCTGGCGCAGGACATGAACGCCGCACGCATGATGGGCGTGCGCGTGCCGTTCATGGTGATGATCTGCTTTCTCATCGGCTCGGCGCTGGCCGGCGTCGCCGGCGTCCTCATCGGCTACAAGTACGGCCACCTGACGGCGCTCTCCGGCTTCCTGCCGGGCCTCAAGGGCTTCGTCGCCGCGGTCATCGGCGGCATCGGCTCGTTTCCCGGCGCGGTCGTCGGCGGCATCATCCTGGGTCTGTTGGAGACCTTCCTGGTCGGCTACTTGCCCGATGCCCTCGCGCAATATCGCGACGCCTATGTCTTCCTGGTGTTGATCCTCGTGCTGCTGGTGCGGCCGAGCGGGCTCTTCGGCAAGCCCGAGACGGTGAAGGTGTGAGCGCATGACCCGCACCACCTCGGCAACGCTGGCGGCCCTCGTCGTCCTCGCGCTTGCGGTCTGGACCGCGCAGGCGCAACTTAACCCGTTCTACCTGCAGATCCTCGGCCTGCTCGGCATCAACATCATCGCCACCGTCAGCCTCAACTTTGCCGCCGGCTTCGGCGGCATGTTCTCGCTCGGCCATCCCGCCTTCATGGCGCTCGGCGGCTACGCGGCGGCGATCCTCACCTACCCGGTGGCGATGAAGAGCTTCCGCATCCCCGGCTATCCCGATTGGCTGCTGCACCTGCAGATGCCGTTTCTGCCGGCGCTGCTGATCGGTGGAGTCGTGGCCTCGCTGGCGGCGATTCTCGTGGGCTGGCCGGTCCTGCGCCTGCGCGGCCATTATCTCGCCGTAGCCACCCTCGGCCTCACCGTCATCGTGCAGGTCGCCATCATCAATCTGGTCGACTACACGCGCGGCGCGCTCGGGCTGTCGGGCATCCCCGGCCTGACGAATCTCTGGTGGATCGCCGGCTTTCTCGTGCTCACGATCTATGTCGTGTACCGCCTCGTGCATTCGCGCTTCGGCCGCGCCCTGCGCGCCGTGCGCGACGACTACATCGCGGCGCAGATGTCGGGCGTACACGTCGCACGTACGCGGCTCATCGGCTTCACCATCGCGGCCTTCTTCGCGGGCATCGCCGGCGGGCTGCTCGGCCATCTCCTGCGCATCCTCACGCCCGGCCAGTTCTCGTTCCCTGCGGTCTTCATCGGCGTCGCCATGATGATCCTCGGCGGCATGGGCAGCATCACCGGCAGCATCCTCGGCGCCACCATCATGACTATCCTGCCGCAGTTCATCATCCCGTTCGAGCGCGGCGGCCAGTTTCTCGGCGTCGAGGTGCCGGCGCTCAACGGGTTGACGCAGATCGTCACGGCGCTGATCCTGATCGGCGTCATGCTGGTGAAGCCCGAAGGGCTCGCCGGCGCCAAGGAGTTCTCGTGGCGGGCCATGCTCGGCCTGCCGCGGGCAGGGGAGGGGAGTGGCTCCGTGCGCCGCGGCGGCGCCGGGGCCGATGTTTGAACAGGCGAACAACCAACGAAGAGGAGGCGTAGCAATGTTAAGAAGAACTTTCCTGGTCGCCACCACGGCGGCCGTGGGCGTGACGCTGTTGCCGGTTGTGGCCGGCGCGGAAGATCCCATCAAGATGGGCGCGATCTACAGCCTGACCGGCTCCTACGCCACGATCGAGGACCCGGCGCTGAAAGGGGCCAAGCTCGCGGTCAAGCAGGTCAACGCCGCCGGCGGCGTCAAGGGCCATCAGATCGAGCTGATCCACTACGACGGCAAGAGCCAGCTGGCCGATATCGCCAACGCGGCCCAGCGCCTGGTGCATGAGGACAAGGTGACGACGATCGTCGGCGTCACCGATTCCGGCTTCTATCTGGCGAGCGCGCCGATCGCCCAGGATGCCGGCATCCCCTATCTCGATACCGGCGGCACCGTGCCGAACCTGCCCGAGCAGATCGGCGACTACGCCCACATGATGCCGTTCGGCGACGACTACCAGGCCTATGTGGCGGCGGAATTCGCCATGAAGGACCTGGGCGCTAAGACCGCCTTCGTGCTGCGCGACGGCGATTCCGACTACACCCGTGCCATCGCGCAATTTTTCCAGGAACGCTTCCAGAAGCGCGGCGGCAAGGTTGTCGAGGAGAGCAGCTATCACACCGGCGATACCGACTTTTCCAGCCACATCACGAAGATCCGCGGCACGAGTCCGCCGCCCGACGTCATCTACGCCGCCATGAACCCGGGCGACGACGCCACCTTCGTGCGGCAGGCCCGCGAGGCCGGCGTGAAGACCCCGATTATCGGCGGCGATGCCTTCGACAATCCCGACCTGGTGAAGAACGGCGGCGCCAACAACACCGTCGATCTCTACTTCACCACGCACATGGCGATGAACATGGACAATAAGCTCGTCGCCGGCTTCATCGATGCCTACAAGGCGGAATACGGCATACCCCCGGAGAACGCCTTCGCCGGCCTCGGCTACGACTCCGTCAACCTGATGGTGGCCGCCATGAACAAGGCCTCCGACCTGTCATCGAAGTCGATCAACGACGCCATCTTCACGATCACCTCGTTCACCGGCGTCACCGGCGACGCCGACTTCTCCAACCGGAAGCGCGCGCCCGACAAGGAGGTGACGATCATGGCCGTCAAGGACGGCAAGTTCGTACCCATCGGCAACCGCAAGCCGTCGCCGGAGTGAGCGTGATTTCCTGACAGGATGGGGCGGGTCTCGGACCCGCCCCTTTTTCAGCGACGGTCAAGCAATTCACCTCCAAGAGATGATAGGGAAATATTCATTCGCGCTGTTGCTGTCGTGCGTGGTGGGCTGGCCAGTCACCGCTCGACCGCAGTCAGTCGCTGATACGGTCGAGTTCCATGCTGTCGTAGAAGAGGGATCTCTGGGCGCCATCGAAATGCCGACTCAAAGTCCCGGCAAGACGTTCTACCTCCAGCGAGAGGTGTTGCTATCCAGCCGCGATATCAGATCGGCGATTGCGCAATCGACCCGCACCGGCTGCGCGAATGTGCTGATCGCCTTTACGGACGAGGGCGCCAAGAAGCTTGCAACGATTACCGGAGCATATCGGGGCCGGCAACTCGCAATCGTAATTCACGGCATCGTGATCTTCGCCCCCATGATCAGAGAGAAGATATCGGGTGGCCAGGCCGTGATCGACAGCGGGTTCTCGCTTGAGGAGGTCCAGCGAGTTGCCAGGGATATTGTATCCGCGCAATAGACCGAACCCCTTATTGAGGCATTGAGGGGGCTTCAGCGCTGATACAGCCACCGCTACGAGCGGGTCAATACGGCGCCTGACGCAGGAAGGAAAGGCCCGCCGGATTTCTCCCGCGGGCCCGAGTCGTTCGCTCTTCGGACGCTTACACGCTGTAATACCGTTTGAACTCCACCGGGTGCGGGGTGTGCTCGTAGTCGTAGATCTCCTCCCACTTCAGCTCGACGTAGCTGTCGAGGAGATCGTCGGAGAATACGTCGCCCTTCTTCAGGAAGGCGCTGTCGGCCTCGAGATGGGCGATCGCCTCGCGCAAGCTCCCGCACACGGTCGGCACGTCCTTCAGCTCTTCCGGCGGCAGGTCGTAGAGGTTCTTGTCCATGGGGTCGCCCGGATGGATCTTGTTCTCGATGCCGTCGAGGCCGGCCATCAGCATGGCGGCGTAGGCGAGGTAGGGATTGGCCGAGGGATCGGGGAAGCGCACCTCGACGCGCTTGCCCTTCGGGCTCGCCACATAGGGGATGCGGCAGGAGGCCGAGCGGTTGCGCGAGGAATAGGCCAGCAGCACCGGCGCCTCGAAGCCGGGGATCAGGCGCTTGTAGCTGTTGGTCAGCGGGTTGGTCAGCGCGTTGATCGCCTTGGCGTGCTTGATGATGCCGCCGATGTAGAACAGCGCCATCTCCGAGAGGTCGGCGTAGAG
>JBGPEQ010000356.1:0-4969 GCA_041482855.1 Dongiaceae bacterium
CGACCGCTATCGCGAGGACCGCGAGCAGGTCGCGGAGCGGCTGGCGGCGGAGCGCGGGGCGACTCTCGTGCGGCCCTATGACGATCCGGACATCATCGCGGGACAGGGCACCATCGGCCTGGAGATCGCGCGCCAATGCCTGGCCAAGGGCGCGGCGCCCGACGTCGTGCTGAGCCCTTGCGGCGGCGGCGGCATGATCGCCGGCTGCGCCACGGCGCTCACCGCGCTGTTGCCGGGCGTGAAGGTCTACGCCGTCGAGCCTCAGGATTTCGACGATACCGCGCGCTCGCTCGCCGCCCACAAGCGCCTGGGCAACGAACCCGGGAAGACCACGATCTGCGACGCGCTGATGGCGGCGATGCCGGGCGAGCTGACCTTCGCCATCAACGGCCGCCTGCTGGCCGGCGGCTTTGCGGTCAGCGACAAGGAGGTGCAGTCCGCCATGGCCTATGCGTTCCGAACCCTCAAGCTGGTGGTCGAGCCCGGCGGCGCGGTCGCGCTCGCGGCGGTGCTGGCGGGCAAGATCGATCTCACCGGCCGCACGGCCGCCATCGTTTGCTCAGGCGGCAACGTCGATCCCGCCACGTTCTGCGCGGCGATCGCCGGTTCGGAATAGGTAGGGTAAACGGCCGTCCGGGGCGGACGGGAGTCCGCCCCGGAGGCCGGGTGATCGTCTACTCGGCGGCCGCGGAGTGCGACGAGCTCGCGCCGGACGCTTCTTTCTTGGTCGAGCCGGCGCGATTCTCATGGCCGATCTGCGACGAATCGATGCGCCGGCATTGGCCCTCGAAGAAGGCGCCGGGCTCGATCGACAGGGTCTGATGCAGGACGTCGCCGACGACCTTCGCGGTCTTCGCCAACGTCACCGTCGTGCCCTTGATCTGGCCGTTCACGGCGCCGCAGATGCGGACGGCCTCGCCGGAGATCGAACCGCGCACATCGGCACCCTCGCCGACGGTAATCGAGCGGCTGACGACGTCGCCCTCGATGGTGCCGTCGATCTGGATGTCGCCGTTGCAGATCAGGTCGCCCTTGATCTTCAGGTCCGAACTGATGATCGACGGCGCCGCCGTGCGCGAAGGGGCGGCTCGCGACTGCTCCGCAGCCGGAGCCGAGCTCGGCGTTGACGCGGGCGTCGACGTCGATTTGCTATCCTTTGAAAACATACTTGCCTGCCTCCATGAAGTTCATGGGATCGTGGGGTTTGCCGTTGACCTGCACCTCATAGTGCAGATGGGGGCCGGTCGAACGACCAGAGTTGCCGAGCTTGCCTATTTCCTGTCGAAATTCAACTTTTTGACCGACCGTTACCGTGAACGCCTTGAGGTGCGCATAGCGGGTGTGGATTCCGAGGCCATGGTCGATCTCGACGACCCGACCATAGTCCCGCATCCAGCCGGCGTAAATGACTGTTCCGGGCGCCGTCGCCAGGACCGGCGTGCCGATCTCGTTCTTGAGGTCGAGCCCATAATGCACGGCACGCTGGCCGGTGAACGGATCCAGCCGCTCGCCGAAGCCGCTCATGAGCTGAAAGCTGTCGAGCGGCGCCGCCAGCGGGAGATTGTGCAGGATCAGCTGCAGATGCTCCCAGCGGCCGACCTCGCCATCGAGCTTCTGGATGCTGGCCAGCATCGTGCGCTCTTCCGTGCTGCGCAGGACGCGGGAGACCGGGACGAAGGGCCCGCCCTCGCCCGTCAGCTTCAGCGCGGCGGCGTCGAGCAGGCCGTCGACGTCGAGGCCGGTCATGATGATGGTCTTCTCGATCTGCGCGACCGTCAGGTGCGCGCGATCGGTGAGATTCTTCACGATCGTCTGCTGGGTCTGCTGCATCGAGGTCATGCGGCCCTCGAGGAACGCGACCTGGGCGTTGAGCTCGTTGCGCGCCGCCCGCAGCGCGCCGCGATCGTCGGCGATCAGGGCGACGGTCCGCTGCATGCCCCGGATCGTCTGGCTGAGCTGGCCATTCTCTCCGGTGGCGGCCGCGAGATTCACGGACAGCTCGGCGACGCGTCGATCGAGCGCCCGGCGCGTGCCGGCGTCGTCGGCCGCCGCCAGCGTCATGCCGCCGATCTGGGTGCGCAGCGCGGCCACCTGGTCCGCCAGCGAAGAGCCCTGCTCGCGCTGCGCTGCCAGCGCGCCCTCCGTTTCATGCCAGGCGTCGGCATAGTAGTCGCGCGCCGCGGCCGTGCGCCGGCGCGAGCCATCGAGCGTGGCGACCTCGGTGCGCAGCACCGTCACGGCGTCGGTCAGCGAAGCCACCTGCCGATGCTGCATCGCCAGCTCGGACGCGGTCGATTGCAAGGCAACGGCGTAGCGATCGCGCGCCGCGGCAGCGCGGTCGCGGGCCTCATCGAGCGCGCTGACGTGGCTCTCGATGGTCGCCAATTGCTGGCCGAGCGCCTGGTTGTTCGACGTGATGGCCGCGAGATTGGCCGCCGTCTCCGCCAGCGTCTGCTGCACCGGATCGGCGCCCGCCGCCGTCGCAGCGCTACCGTCGCCCGCCGCCGGCGCCGCGCTCCCGCTCGAACGTCCCTTCACGAGATCGAGCAGGTACCGCTGCTGACTGCTCAGCGCCGCCGCCATCTCGGTGAAGCGGGCGCGCGAGGCGGCGACCTGTGCGCGCAGCTGCGCGTAGGCCATATCGGCCTCGTGGCGCTGCGTACTTTGATGGCTGAGGATAAATCCGCCGGCCACCAGGCCGGCCGTGCTTGCCAACGTCCACCCGGCGAAGCCGGTAAGGATGGCGGCTGCCGCCATCTGCTGGCGGCGTGAGACCTTGACATATCTGACCCGGCCGTCGGCCCGCAAGAACAACTCACGGGGCATAAAGGCCCGATCCATGACGTCCACGAATTGCCGTCGGAGCAGCCCCACTCGTCCCCGCATCACACCCCCGGTCAGTTCTATGGACGCGGCTTGCCGCGCCTGTGACTAAACCACACGCGATCGCCTGCTACGCGACCTGCTTCCACCCCGCCATGTTTTCTTTCCTCCGCCGCCTCCCCGACGGCCAGAGGACTCTCTTGGATTGCGCCGCGGTGACGACCGCGGTTCTCAAGAAGTCGAAAACCGTAAACGGCGGGTTTCGAATATGCAAGCCGATTTTTCGAGAGTCCGGCGGACCATGGTCACGCTGGCGCGCTCACGCCGGCGCGCCGGGTGCCATCTGCCGCGTTATGACGAAATTCTTCTCGACGTAGACGATGATGCGGGCGACCGACTCTTCGATCGATAGCCGGTCGGTGTCGACGGTCAGCTCGGCAGCGTCCGGCGCCTCGTAGGGCGCGGAGACGCCCGTGAACTCCGCGATCTCGCCGCGGCGGGCCTTCTTGTAGAGGCCCTTGGGGTCGCGCTTCTCGCAGATGTCGAGGTCGGCGTGGATGTAGATCTCGTGGAAGGCGTCCTTGGCGGCGGCGCGCGCGCGCTTGCGGTCGGCCCGGTAGGGCGAGATGAACGAGGTGATCGTGATCAGGCCGGCATCGGCGAAGAGCGCGGCGACCTCGCCGATGCGGCGGATGTTCTCGGCACGGTCCTCGGGCGAGAAGCCGAGATTGGCGTTCAGGCCCTGGCGCACGTTGTCGCCGTCGAGCACGTAGACGCTGTAGCCGCGGCGGAACAGTTCCTGCTCGACCGCCATCGCCAGGGTCGACTTGCCGGAGCCCGACAAGCCCGTGAACCACAGCACGCCGCCGCGATGGCCGTTGTGGGAGGCGCGTTGTTCGGCGCCGATGCGGTGGCTCTCGGTGCGTAGATTGCTCGACTTGACCGTGAGGGCGCCGCGCTGGTTGGGGTAGCCCTTCATGTCGATGATGCCGCCGGCCACGATGTTGACGCCGTCGCTCAAGACGAAGCGGCCGGTGCGGGGCAGCTCCTGCGCCTCGTCGAGGGCGAGGATCGCGCGCGTGCGCAGGATGACGTCGGCGACGCCGTGGCGCGGCACCGCCGCGGCCTCGGCGCTCTCCGACAGGCTCTCGGTGTCGTAGAGCCGCTCGATCGCCTGCACGGTCGTGCGGACGTTGCGAGTGGCGATGCGCAGGCGATAATCCTGGCCGACCCGCAGCGGCTGATGGCCGAGCCAGACCAGGCGGGCGCGGAAGACATTGGTCTCGATCGGCGGATCCTGCTCCAGGCTGGCGATGGCGCCGCGCTCGACGAAGAGCTGCTCGTCCAACGTGAAACCGACGGACTGGCCGGCCTGGGCTTCGGTCGCGGCCGCCGGCACGTTCCAGCCCTCGATGCTGGCCACGCGCGCGGTCTTGTTGCTGGGCGAGAACAGCAGGCGGTCGCCGACCCGCAGGCGGCCGGTCTCGATGCGGCCGACGAGGATGCGGCGCTCGTCGAACTTGTAGATGTCCTGGATCGGCAGCCGCAGCGGCAGTTCGGTCGGCCGCGCCGTCGGGTGCAGGCTGGCGAGCGCCTCCATCACGGTGGGACCGTCGTACCAGGGCATGGTCGCGGCCGGTGCGGCGATGTTGTCGCCGTCTCGGGCGGAGACGGGTATGACGAAGCGGGCGCCGAAGCCGATGCTATCGAGATATTTCGTGTAGGACTCGCGAATCTCGTCGTAGCGCGCCTTGGCGAACCCCACGGTGTCCATCTTGTTGACGATGACAGCGACCTGGCGGATGCCCAGCAGATGCAGGAGGAAGCCGTGGAAGCGCGATTGCTGCTGGATGCCCTGGCCGGCGTCGATCAGCACCAGCGCGGCGTCGGCGCTCGACGCGCCCGTGATCATGTTCTTGATGAACTCGCGGTGGCCGGGCGCGTCGATGATCACGTAGTCGCGGGCGGGCGTGCGCAGCCAGATCTGCGCGGTGTCGATGGTGATGCCCTGGTCGCGTTCGGCCTGGAAGGCATCCATGAGAAAGGCCCATTCGAACGGCATGCCGCGCCGCTCGCACATCGCGCGGATCGCCTCGGCGCGTCCCTCCGGCAGCATGCCGGTGTCGTGGAACAGGCGCCCGACCAG
>JBGPEQ010000357.1:0-4967 GCA_041482855.1 Dongiaceae bacterium
CCTCCGCGAACTCGCGGTCGACGATGAAGACCTTGGCCTCGCCGTGCGCGAGGCAGAAGGCGACGGTGCCGGCGTCCAGGCGGAAATTCATGGCGTTGAGCACGGCGCCGAGCATGGGCACGCCGTAGTGCGCTTCGAGCGTGGCCGGGATGTTGCCCGCGAGCACGCTGACGGTGTCGCCGGGGCCGACACCAGCCTTGGCGAGCGCGCTCGCCAGGCGGCGGCAGCGCTCGTCGAACTCGCGATAGGTGAAGGCGCGCTCGCCGTGAATCACGGCGGTCTTGTCGGGATGCACCGCGGCGGCGCGCTCGAGGAAGCCGAGCGGCGTCAGCGCGGCATAGTTGGCGGCGTTCTTGTCGAGATGCTCGTCGTACATGCCGCCCATGCGGCGTCACTCCCCTCGCCTGCCGTTCTGCGCTATGGTCAGCGGTGGAGTCGCAAAGGTCAAGGGCGCACCGTTTCGCGCGCCGCTCGGCAGGAGGCCGGCATGATCCTGGACGTATTTTCGGATACCATCTGCCCCTGGTGCTATGTCGGCAAGCGGCGGCTGGAGCGGGCCTTGCAGGCGCGGCCGCAGCGCGAGCTGAAGATCCGCTGGCGCGCCTTCCAGCTCAATCCGGGCATGCCGGCCGAGGGCATGGACCGCAAGGCCTATATCGACGCCAAGTTCGGCGGCGCCGAGCGTTCGCGCGCGATCTACGACACGGTGCGCGCGGCCGGCGCCTCCGAGGGCATCGCGTTCGCGTTCGACCGCATCAGGCGCACGCCCAGCACGCTGCAGTCGCACCGCCTGATCCGCTTTGCCGGCGGCCAGGACCGCCAGAACGAGACGCTGGAAGCGCTCTTCCGCGCCTACTTCATGGACGGCCGCAACATCGGCGACCGCGCGGTGCTGGCCGAGGTGGCCGCGGATGCCGGGCTCGATCGCGGCGAGGCGGCCGACTACCTTGCCGGCGACGCCGATGCCGAGGCCGTGATGGGCGAGGACGCGCTGGCGCGCCGGGCCGGCATCAACGGCGTGCCCTGCTTCATCTTCAACGGCCGCTTCGCGCTCTCGGGCGCGCAGGAGCCGGAGGCCTTCTTCCAGCTTTTCGATCTCGCCCGCGAGGACGAACTGGGACGCAGCGAGGCCGCCGCCGCTCCCGCGGGATGACCGATTTCGTCGCCATCGACTTCGAGACCGCCGACTACGGCGCCGATAGCGCCTGCGCCGTCGGCTTGGTGCGCGTGCGCGACGGCGCCATTGCCGAGCAGGTCACGCAGCTGATCCGGCCGCCACGGCAGCAGTTCGCGTTCACCTGGGTGCACGGCATCACCTGGAACCAGGTCCGCAACGAGCCGACGTTTGCCGAGGTCTGGCAGCAGCTGCAGCCACTGCTGAGCGGGGCGAAATGTCTCGTTGCCCACAACGCCGCTTTCGACCGCGGCGTGTTGCGAGCCTGCTGCGCGGCGGCGGAGCTGCCCGCACCCCGGTTGCGCTTTGCCTGCACGGTGCAGGCCGCGCGCCGAACCTGGGGCGTCTATCCGACGAAGCTGCCCGATGTGTGCCGGTTCCTGGCGATTCCGCTGCGGCACCACGATCCCGCCTCGGACGTCCACGCCTGCGCCCAGATCGCGCTGGCGGCGATCCAGGATGGCTACGCGCTGTAGCGCGCCTAGCCCTGCAATAGCCCTTCGGCCAATAGGATGATGTCGGCGCCCATCTGGTCGACGACGCTCTGGTAGAGGTCGCGGATGGAGACGATGCCGATCAGGCGGTTGCGGTCGACGACCGGCAGGTGGCGGAAGTGGCCGGCCTGCATGAGATCGAGCGCCTCGCGCACACTGTCCCCGGGTTCGAGCGTATCGGGGTCGGGGGTCATGACCTTGGCGAGCGTCGTCTTTTTCGGATCGCGGCCGGCGGCGACGATGCGGAGCACCACGTCGCGCTCGGTGAAGATGCCGACCAGCCGGCCCTTGTCGACGATCGGCACCGCGCCGATGCGGCGCTTGGCCATCAGCTCCACGGCGGTGCGCGCGGTGTCGCGCGGCGACAGCGTGACCAGCCGCTGCTCGCTGATGACGTCCGGAACGATGGTGCGTCCGATCGGCTGCATGTGGCTCAGAAGAACAGTTTCTGCATGTCGACCGTCGATTCGTGGCCGAGCCGGTCGTAGTTGCGCTCGAGCCAGGTGTCGGCCGTCTTGCGTCCGAGGTTGAAGAGCTGGGTGAGGAAACCCCAATCGAGGTTGAATTTGCTGGAGACGCCGAAGCGGCCCATCTCCTGCTCGGCTTCGATCATGTGGAAATCGATGCGGCGGTAGCGGGTCTTGCCGATCAGGCGGTGCTGGTCGAGCAGCTGGGTGACGAAGGCGATGGTGCGCATCTCCCGCATCATCGTGGCGTTGAAGGAGATGTCGTTGATCCGATCCATGATGGCGCGCGCGGTGGTCGGCACCTCGTCGATGCGGATCGGGTTGATCTCCACCAGCACGATGTCGCTGGCCTTGCAGCCATAGAGCAGCGGGAACATGGCGGGATTGCCCATGTAGCCGCCGTCCCAGTAGGCCTCGCCGTCGATCTCGACGGCGCGGAACAGCGCCGGCAGGCAGCTCGAGGCCAGCAACACGTCGGCGCAGATCTCCTCCGGCGGGAAGACGCGGATCTTGCCGGTGCGGGCGTTGGTGGCGCAGACATAGAGCTTGATCTGCCTGACGTGCTGCAGGCGCTCGAAATCGATGAGTTCGACCAGCAGGTCGCGCAGCGGATTCGCGTCGGTGGGGTTCAGTTGGTAGGGCGACAGCAGGCGGGTCATGAAGTCGAAGGCCTGAAAGACCGGGGAATGATCGAGATCATGCTTGCCGAACAGGCGGTCGAAGGGCGTGGGCTGAAAGATGGTGTAGCGGGCGCTATCGGAGATGCGCTTCCAGAACCGGCGGAGGAGTTCGCGGGCGCCGTCGCGGCCGCCATCGGCCATGCCGTAGATCAGCGCGGCGCCGTTCATGGCGCCGGCACTGGTGGCGCTGATGCCGTCGAGCATGATGCGCTCGTCCTCGAGCAGGCGGTCGAGCACGCCCCAGGTGAAGGCGCCATGGGCGCCGCCGCCTTGCAGGGCCAGGTTCACGGTCTTGCGGGCATCGGTGGCCACGTGCGGCGCCGCGGGCGTCTTGCCCTTGCGCTGCCGCTTGGGCGCCGTTTCCCTGGCCGTTTGCATTTGCATTTCACCGGACTCGACCGGGGCGAGACTGCGCCGTCTACCGCTGGTCCGGCCCCTTCAGCCTCGGACCATAGGGGACCAGTTCTAATTCGCCGTTACCGACCCGGTTAGCAAAGCGTTAACGCCGGGGGATCAGGGCGCCGCGCGGCGCGCCACCTGGGCGTCGATCAGGCCGATCCAGCTGCGAACGCGGTCCTTGTTGATCCCGAAATCGCCGTAGCCGTAGTTCGACTGGCTGTAGACGGCCAGGGTCGAATCGCCGCCCGGCAGCGGGAAGACCTGGATGGTGATGGTGTCGGGAAAGCGGAAGAAGGCGGAGCGTTGCACGAGGACAAGGCGGAGAATGTCCGATTGATCCTGGACCACCTCCGTCCGTGGCTCGGCCGCAAGGAGCGCCCGGGTCCGCTCGAACAGCTGCGCTGCGGGAACGGCGTAGATCGGGCCCTCCTCGTCCGGCGCTGCCGCGCAGCGGTCCTTCGGGCAGACGACGTAGGTGTTCGGCGACGACGGCCGGATGAGCGTCGCAAAATCGATTCCTGCCGTGTCCGCCGAGCAGGCGGTCAGCGCGAACAAAGATAAGATGACTGGGAATCGCATTCTCACACCAACTCTCGCCGTCGATGACGCGTTTTCATCTTCGCCTTGGTGTCACGCACAGCAAGGAGACCCGGATCGGCAAGGTGCGTCCTTCGACAAGCTCAGGATGAGGTTCTTTCTTCGTGCCACGAAAATTCACCCTCATCCTGAGCTTGTCGAAGGACGCACGACGGTCTTGCAGCGACGCTGTGCGCGATGCGGCCGTCATGCCGCCAACCGCGCGATTTCTTCCATCAGCTTGTGGACGCCGGCGACGCGGGTCTTGGCGTTGTCCCAGGCCTGGCGGTAGACGAGCTTGTGGTCGGGGCGCAGGCTGATGACGGCTTGGCGCTTGCCGATGAAGGCGATGAGGTTTTCCGGCTTGGCGAACTTGTTGTCGCGGAACGACAGCACGGCGCCCTTCGGGCCGGCCTCCACCTTGTCGATGCCGGCGTCGCGGCAGAGGCGCTTCATGGCGATGATCTGCAGCAGGTTCTCGACCTCGGGCGGCAGCGGGCCGAAGCGGTCGATCATCTCGGCGGCGAAGGCGTCGATCTCGACGCGGTCAAGCAGCGCGGCGATGCGCCGGTAGAGGCCGAGGCGGACGCCGAGGTCGGCGACGTAGCTCTCGGGTATCAGCACGGGCATGCCCAGGTTGATCTGTGGCGTCCAGGTCTCGGCCGCGACGGCACGCGCGGCGCCGCGGGCCTCCTGCACGGCCTCCTCCAGCATATGCTGGTAGAGTTCGATGCCGACCTCGCGGATGTGGCCGGATTGCTCCTCGCCCAGCAGGTTGCCGGCGCCGCGGATGTCGAGGTCGTGGCTGGCGAGCTGGAAGCCGGCACCGAGCGTATCGAGCGATTGCAGCACCTTCAGGCGGCGCTCGGCAGTGCCAGTGAGAGCCCGGTCGGGCGGCACGGTGAACAGCGCATAGGCCCTCTGCTTCGAGCGCCCGACGCGGCCGCGAAGCTGGTAGAGCTGCGAAAGGCCGAACATCTCGGCGCGATGGACGATCAACGTGTTGGCGGTCGGAATATCGAGCCCGGATTCGACGATCGAGGTCGAGAGCAAGACGTCATAGGCGCCGTCGTAGAAGGCGGTCATCACGTCTTCCAGTTCGCTCGCCGGCATCTGGCCGTTGGCGACGGCGACCTTCACCTCCGGCACCGCCTCGCTGAGGAAGGCGTGGCGCTCG
>JBGPEQ010000358.1:0-4967 GCA_041482855.1 Dongiaceae bacterium
GCGGAGGAGGGCGGTGAGCGCGGTGGCGGCGGGCACGCGGCAGACGATCGATTCCGCTAGGCTGTTGACGGGGCGCTCGACGGCGCGCCTGGCGCGGAAGCTCTCCACCATGGCGGGCGCGCCCGCCGACTGCACGGCGATGATCTTGGCGCGCGGCTGCGCGCCCTTGAGACCGATGGCGGTGCCGGCGGCGAGCGAGCCGCTGCCCATGGGCACGAACGCGTAGTCGACGCCTTCGAGCGCGGCGCCGATCTCGTGGCCGATCGTGCCGGCGCCCTCGATCAGCCGCGCGCTCTCGCCGTCGTCGACGAAGCTGCCGCCGCGCTCAGTGCAGAACTTGCGCGCCCGTTCCTTGGCGTCGTCGATGTCGACGCCGCCGACGTGGAGCGTGGCGCCGAACAGCCGGATCATGGTCTGCTTCACGATCGGGCAGCCGTCGGGCAGGAAGATGTCGGCCGGCACGCCCAGGAGCCGCGCGGCATAGGCGACGCCCTGGCCGTGATTGCCGGTCGACGACGTCACCGCCGACTTGACGGGCGCCTGCGCTTGCGCGACCAGCAGGTGATTGAGGGCGCCGCGCAGCTTGAACGACGCGATCGGCGTCGCCGTCTCGAGCTTCAGCCAGACATCGGCGTCGAGCGCGCGCGATAGCGTTTCCGAGCGATAGAGCGGCGTCGGCGCCATGTGCGGCCGCAGGCGTTCGGCCGCCTGCTTGACGCCCTCGAAGGTTGGTCGCGTGGTTGTCATGCCTCTTAGTTATTCGATGTGCGCGATTGGCGCAAATTGCTGGGCGCACACTGGAGACTTGGGATCTGCGTAGTGCGTCCTTCGACAAGCTCAGGATGAGGTACTTTCTTCGTGCCATCAAGGTTCGCCCACATCCTGAGCTTGTCGATGGACGCCGGATGGTCATGCTGTCCGGGGGCGTATGATTCCGTTCGCTAGCGTAATCTTGTCGGAGCGATATCCGCCGCCGTTACGCCCGCTGTCGCGATGTCCGCGGGCAACTCCCCCCGCACAATCAGGCTCGCGGCGGTGCGGCCGAGCGAAGACGACATCATGATGCCGTAGCCGCCCTGGCCGCACAGCCAGAAGAAGCCGTCGGCTTCGTCGTCGAAGCCGCAGACCGGCCCGTCGTCCGCGACGAAGCAGCGCAGACCCGCCCACCGCCGCGCGATGCGGCGCACGGGAATGAGCGTGCTGCGCTCCAGCCAGTCGGCGACGATGGCGACGTCGAGATCTTCCGGCTGCACGTCGCAGGGTTCGACCGGCGTCGCATCGGCCGGCGACGCCATCACCCGGCCCGTCTCCGGCTTGCAGTAGCAGCCATAGCCGACCTCGTCGACGGCCGGCCAGCTGCGCGTGTCCGTGCCGTTCGGCAGATCGACGATGATCGCCGTGCGGCGCTTCGGCACCAGGCCGACCGGCTTCGCGCCGGCCAGCGCGGCCACCTTGTCGGCCCAGGCGCCGGCGGCGTTGACGACGATCGGCGCAGCGAACGCGCCGGCCGGCGTCTCTGCACGCCACGCGCCGTTGCGGCGATCGAGCGCGGTGACGCCGGCGTCGCAAACAACGACACCGCCGCGCGCCTTCAGGCCTTTGAGGAAGCCCTGATGGATGGCGGCGACGTCCATGTCCATCACGCCGTCTTCGTAGGTGGCGAACGCCACGGCCTCCGGCCTCAAATGCGGTGCGCGCTCCAGCGCCTCAACCTGCGACAGCTCGACGATCGACCCGTCGGCGGCGCCGAGCGCGACATGCTCCTCGATCTGTTCATGCTGGTCCGCTTTGCCGATGGTGAGAGCGCCGCGCGGACTCAATAGCGGGTGCTCGGCGAAGCCCGGCGGGGGCGCCGACAGGAAGGGCAAGCTGGCGCGGTTGAACGCCCGTACGGTCGGGCTGCCGAAGTTCTTCGTGTAGAGCGCGGCCGAACGCCCGGTGCTGTGATAGCCCGGTGCCGACTCGGCCTCGAGCACGATCACCTTGCCGTGCGGCGCCAGCTCATAGGCCGCCGCCGCGCCGGAGATGCCGGCGCCGACTACGAGGAAATCACAATTGGTCGTCATAGGAAGATTAACCGCAGAGGCGCAGAGACGCAGAGGGAGCAAGTCATTGAGGCGCACCAAGCAAACGGGGAAGCACCATCAACAATGAAAGCGCGGGCAATGCCCGCGCAAGAGATCTGTTCGCAATGGACGTTGGTTTTTCGCACTTTCAACTCGGCTTCTCCGCGTCTCTGCGCCTCTGCGGTGAATCTACTCTTTCACGAACAGCTGGCGGGGCACGTCGCAGAAGGGTTCGGCGCTCTTCTCGGTCACGCGGAAGCATTCGCTGATCTCCAGGCCCCAGTCGTCCATCCAGATTCCGGGGATGCAGTGGAAGGTCATGTTCGGCTCCAGCACGGTCTTGTCGCCCGGCCGCAGGCTGGCCGTGTGCTCGCCCCAGTCGGGCGGGTAGTTGCAGCCGACGGAATAGCCGATGCGCGATTCCTTGACGATGCCGTGGCGGGCGATCACGGCGCGCCAGGCCGCCTCGACCTCCTCGCAGGTGGCGCCCGGCCTGGCCGCGGCCAACGCCGCGTTCAGGCCCTCGACGACGACCTTCTCGGTGTCGACCAGTTTCTGCGGCGGCTTGCCGAGGAAGACCGTGCGCGCCTGCGGGCAGTGATAGCGGCGGCGGCAGGCGCCGAGTTCGAGGATGGTGGCCTCGCCAGTGACGAACTTCGCATCGCTCCAGGTCAGGTGCGGCGTCGAGGTGCCGATGCCCGTCGGCAGCATCGGCACGAAGGAGGCGTAGTCGCCGCCATATTCCGGCGTGCCCGCGATCTGCGCGTGGTAGATCGCCGCCACGGCGTCGCATTGCCGCACGCCCGGCGTCACCGCGTCGACGGCCTTGCGCATGAGCATGTTCATGATGCGCGCCGCCTGCCGCATATACTCGATCTCGCGCGCCGACTTCACGATGCGCACCCAGTTCACCAACAGGTTGGCGTTGGCGAAGCGGGCGTTCGGCAGGTTGCGCTTGAGCGAGTCGAAGCAGGCGGCGGTGAAGTAGTAGGCGTCCATCTCGACGCCGATATGCTTGGCGTCGAACCGACGCTCGGTCAGCATCTGCGCGACGTAGTCGTAGGGATGGCGCTCCGCATGCTGCACGTAGTGGTCGGGGAAGCCGATGATGTTCTCGTGCTTGAGGAAGGTCGTGACCTTGGCGCCGTTGGCGTCCATGCCGCGCACGATGCAGAGCGGCTCATCGAGGTCGAGCGCCACGACCACGCATTGCGGCGTGTAGAACGACCAGCCGTCATAGCCGGTGAGATAGTTCATGTTGGCGGGATCGGCGGCCAGCAGCACCTCGATGCCGCGCGCCGCCATGCGCTCCTTGGTCAGGCGGATACGCTGCAGGTATTCGCTGGTCTCGAAGGGCAGGGTGTTCATGATCCTCCTCGAAGCGTGTCACACCGGCCGGATGTGGCGTTGCGTCAGCAGCGCGAAGCGGATGGCGAGAAACAGGCTGGCCGCCAGCACGCTGATGCCGATGCCCAGGAACAGGCCGTTGATGCCGAGCCAGGCGGCGCCGCTGAAGTAGTAGTTGAGCGGCACCATGATGACCCAGAACGCAACGCCCTGCAGCACCGTCGGCACCACCGTGTCGCCGGCCCCGCGGGTGGCGCCGATGAGCACCGCCTGCAGCCCGTCGCAGATGCTGATGACGGCGACCAGGCCGAGCGCCGCCACCAGCGGCGCGTGAACGGCCGGGTTGCTCGTGAAGACCTTCGAGACGGCGTCGCGGCTGAACCAGATGACGACACCGACCGCCGACAGGAGCCCGATATTGAGTCCAGCCCCGACCCAGCCGGCGACCCGCAAGCCGGGCTGGTCGTTGCGGCCAACGGCGTTGGCCACGCGCACCGAGGTCGCCGTCTGCAATCCGAGGGCCAGCATGAAGACGAAGGCATTGACGTTGATGGCGTCCTGATAGGCGGCGAGCGCATCGTTGCCGAGCCAGCCCGCGAACATCGTGGTGGCCGTGAACGCGACGGATTCAATTCCCATGGCGAGCGCCAACGGCGTGCCCACGCGCAGCAGCTTGCCCATGGTGCGGTAGTGGCCGGCGAGCGGGGCGCGCACGCCGTAATGCTCGCGCTCCGGCAACGCCAGCGCGTAGCCGATGATGGCGGCCAGCATGCACCAGCGCGTGATGGTGATGGCGAGCGCCGCGCCCGGCGCGCCCATGGCCGGCAGTCCGAATTTTCCGAACACGAACGCCCAGCACAGCAGGAGATTCACGAGATTGGCGGCGAGCGAGACGACCATGCCCGGCAGCGGCCGCCCGATGCTCTCGAGGAAGGAAGAGGTGGCGATGAACATCAGGATGGCCGGCATGCCCGGCGCGAACATCCAGATGACCTCGCCGCCATGGAGCGCGACGTCGTCGCTCTGCCCGGAGAGCCGCAGGATTTCCCGGCCCCACAACATCACGACGGCGGCGCCGGCGCCGCAGAGGGCGGCCAGCAGCAGGCCGAGGCGCCAGATGCGGCCGCATTGCTCCGGTCTGCCGGCGCCGTCGGCCTGCGCCGACAGCACGGTGACGCTGGCGACGACGCCCATGCCGAAGATCAGCACGAGCATGTGCGGCGCGAAGCCTGCGGCGAAATAGGCCTGATCGTTCGGCCCGGCATGGCCGACCATCACGAGAGCGACGGTGACCACGAGCAGCAGCCCGGCGCGCCCGAACATCACGGGCAGCGCCAGCGAGAAGGTGCGCGTCACATGCTCGGACAAGGTGCGCGCCGGCGGACGCAGGAGCAGGGCGCGGGCGGGCGCGGTGGTCATGTGCGGGCAAGGGGGCGTTGTTGCGGCGCGAACCTAGCGAGCGCGGAGGGGCAAGGCAATGGCGGACAGGAAAGGTTTCACCACAGAGGGCACAGAGAGTACAGAGAAGGTATGAAACCGCAGATGAACGCAGAC
>JBGPEQ010000359.1:0-4960 GCA_041482855.1 Dongiaceae bacterium
GCCCCTGGCCGCCATCGACGGCGCCGCCATCACGCTGTGGAAGACGGCCGCCAATTCAGCCCTGGCGGCCAGCTATCTCGCGCGCAAAGATGCTCGCACGCTGCTGATGGTCGGCGCCGGCGCGCTCGCGCCCTATCTCGCCCGCGCCCACTGCGCCGTGCGTCCTATCGCCCATGTCATGATCTGGAACCGCACGGCCGGGAACGCCGAGCGCATGGCGGCGGCGCTGGCGCGTCCCGGCCTGACCGTCGAGGTTGTGAGCGATCTTGCAGCGGCCGTGGCGCGCGCCGATATCGTCTCCTGCGCCACCATGACCAGCACGCCCGTGATCAAGGGCGCCTGGCTGGCGCCCGGCGTGCATGTCGATCTCGTCGGCGGCTATCGCCTGGAGATGCGCGAGGCCGATGACGAGGCCATCGGGCGCGCCCGCATCTTCATCGACGCCTGGTTCACCGCCGGCGAGCATTGCGGCGACATCTGCCAGCCGGTCGCCGCCGGCCTTCTGAAAAGGGAGGACATCACAGATACATTCCAGCTGGCTCGCGGCGAACGTCCGGGACGCTCGCGCGACGATGAGATCACGCTGTTCAAGTCGGGCGGCGGCGGCCACGAGGACCTCGGCACCGCCCAGCACATCCTGGCGAGATTCGGCGCCGGCTAGCGGCCGTGATTGCGGATCAGCCCGAAGACGACCAGCGCCCCGGCGACGGCGGCGACCACGATCGACAAACCGTAGAGCGGCGACAACACCATGGCACCGCCTGTGACCACCGGCCCAAAGAAGCTGCCGACCTCGTACATCATGACGAAGGCGGCATTGGCGGCCGCAAGCTCCGCCGCCGGGAAGCGCTCGCCCATGAGGCCGAGTGCGAGCGTGTAGATGCCCCAACTCACCCCGCCCCACACGAACATCATCGCCCACAGCCAGAACCCCGCTCCCAGCAAGAGCGGATAGAGTGCGGCGCCCGCGACAACGATGACGGCGCTCAGCAGCAGGATGCCGCGCCGACTGCTATGGTCGGCGAGCCAGCCGAGCGGCAGTTGCAGCACCAGATTGCCGGCCATGAAGATGCTGAGCGACGCCGTCGCGATTTCGCGATCGAAGCCGGCGCGCAATTCGTAGATCGTGATCTGCGTGAACAGGCCGGCATCGACGAACCCCGCCACCAGCGCCGCCAGCATCACCGTCGGCGCCGCCGCGAAGGCCCGCCCGACGCCGCCGGTGCCGTGGCCGGAGACGATCGGCGCCACCTGCCGCGCAAAGGCCACCGGCAACAGGGCCACGACCAGGGCCGCCGATACGGCCACGAAGGGTGTCCAGCCCTCGATCCCCGTCAGGTTGATGATGAGGGGCCCGAGCACGAAGCCGAGCGCCATCACCGAGGCGTAGATGCCCATGATCCGACTGCGGCTGCGGCTGGTCGCCATCAGGTTGATCCAGGTCTCGCTGGTGATCCAGTGGATCGCGCCGGCGAGTCCGATGACGAAGCGGATGGCGCACCAGGCGTAGTAGTTGTTCGGAAAGGCCGGAAACAGCAGAACGCACAGCGCAGTGATGCCCAGCCCGAAATAGACCGATCGCAACGTCCCCAGGCGCGCGATGATGCGCGGCATCAGCGGTCCCATCAGGATGACCGCGATCGGCAGCATGGCCGAGTTGATGCCGATCATCAGCGCGTTGTAGCCGTCGCGCGCCAGCGACAGCGACACCAGCGGCACGATGGCGCCGACCGCGATGCCGACGCCGAACGCCGTTCCGATGATCGCCGCGAGACTCTGTTTGCGCTGGGCCGGGGTCAGCGTATCCGGGGGCATTGCTTACGACAGCTGGAAATGGGGGGTGATGACCAACGATGATAATACTGTAGCGAGCATCTGGAACGACCAACAACCTTTAGTAACCGGTTGCAATCCGCACGATTGTGCGCCAGATCACAGACAAGGCGCGAATCGCCGCGCCCAGGAGCAGGAAGGCATACCCGCCCTACTGCTGCAGTAGGTTGGCGATCTGATCGGGCGACAGCGTGCCCGTGGCGTCCAGAATGTTGGTCCGCTGATAGGCGGTGATCGCATCGCGCGTCACCGGCCCAAAGCTGCCGTTGGCGCTGCCGCGAAAGAATCCGAGATCGCGCAAACGCGCCTGAATCGCAGTTCGCTCGATCCGATTGAGCGTGGCTTCCGTCTTCTGAGGCGCCGTCGCCGGTGCGGCGCCGACGCTGCGCGCCGCAGCCTCGGCCGCGTTGCGCGCCGCCTGCGCCGCGATTCCGGCCTGCTCCGCCACCTCCTGCTCCGCCACCACGCGCGCCGCTTCCTCGGCGGCGGCGATGCGAGTCGCCTCGTTGGAGGCGCCCATGATTCGCGTCACTTCCGCCGCGGCCGCGGCGCGGGCGGCGTCGTTCTGCGTTCCTGCCAGCTTAGCGGCCTGATCGACGGCGGTCTTGCGGTCCTCTTCCTGCGCCTGGGCGATGCGGGCGGCTTCGGCCACCACGGCGGTTTGATGGTCGACCTCCGCCAGCACGGCCTTGAGCGCGGCAAGTTCGGTCATGGCCTTGCGGATCGCGTCGCTCGTTATCGCCCGACGGTCCGCTTCGACCAGCGCCGCCGTGCGGGCGGAAGACTGCATGGCCGCGATGCGCACGCGCTCCGAAATCTCGGAGATGCGCACGGCCTCGGCGGCAGCCGCGGCCAGACGATTGCGCATCTCCGCCGTCCAGTCGACTTGCGAGAGGGACGGATTGTTCGGCGCCGCCACGCCGATCTGCTCCGGCGCGGTCTGCTCGAAATAGACGTAGGCCGCGGCCGCGCCGGCCGCGAGCGCGGCGACGCCGATGAGCGGCACCGCATGGCGCTGCCACCAGGACTTGGCCGTGACATCGGCCACGAACGTCGCCACCGTGGCCGTGCGCGCCTCCCGATCGAACGCGAGGCCACGCTGCAAGGCGTGCCACTGGTAGGTCGAGAGGTTCGGCGGCCTGGTCGGCTTGAGCGCGGCCTTCTGGGCCTCGGTCGCGGGCATGCGGCCGAAGGGATGGCGGCCCGCCAGCAGCTCATAGGTGATGGAAGCCAGCGCGAACACGTCGTCGCGCGGATCGGGCGCGCCGTTGGTCAGCATCTCCGGGCTGGCATAGGTCGGCGTCAGCGCGTTCAGCACGCCGGCATCGAATACGGTGTCGTCGCTCTGCTCGACCTGCGGCCGCGCCACCGCGCGGGCAATGCCGAAATCGATCACCTTGGTCCGCCCGTTCTCCGCGACGACGATGTTGGCCGGCTTCAGATCGAGATGGATGATGCCGTTCTCGTGGGCGTAGGCCAGCGCGGCCCCGATATCGCGCACGATCTTGAAAGCCTCCGGCTTCGGCATCCCCTTGAAGTCCTTCGCGCGGACGATCCGGTCGAGCGACTGGCCCGGCAGATACTCCATGGTCATGTAGATCGTGGCGCCGTCGCGATCGAAATCATGGACGGTGATGACGTTGGGATGCGCCAGGGTCTGCGCCTTCTTGGTCTCCCGCTGCAGCGACTTCAGCGCCTCCGGATGACGGCGGAAATCCTCGCTGAGGACCTTGAGGGCGACGAACGGCGTGCGGTCCTGGGCCTCCTGCTTGCGCAGATCGAGCGCCTTGTAGACCGTGCCCATGCCGCCCTCGCCCAGCCGCTGGGCCAGGACGAAGCGCCCGTTCAGCATCTGCCCAACCTCGAGCCGCGGCGCCTCCGCGATGGACTGGCTGAGTGCGGTCTGCATGGTGCGCGCCGGACTCGGCGCGAGCACCGTCTCATCGGCGGCGCTCGCGGGTTCCGCGGGCACGCCGGCGCTCGGCGCGGCGAAGGATGATATCGACCGTTTGCGCATCTCGGTGCGGGACGATTGCTGCTGCCTGGTCTCGAATCAGATGCCTGCAAGCTACACGGCGCGCGTTAACGATCTTTTGACGCTGCCGGCATTAACGGCCACATAACAGCCGCCCGCACCCGGTCGGCGGCTCGACAAGCCGCGGCTGCCATGACAGAAATCCGCCAATTCCCAGCGGATCAGGAGACCATTGCAGTGACCCGTGAACTCGCGCTGATGCCGGCGACCGAATTGCTGGCGAACTACCGCGCCCGGAAGCTGTCGCCGGTCGAAGCGACGCGAGCCGCGCTCACCCGAATCGCCGCCCTCAACGGCCGCTTCAATGCGTTCTGCCGGGTCGACGAGGAGGGTGCGCTGGCGGCGGCGAAAGCCTCGGAGCAGCGCTGGCAGCGCGGCGAGGCCAAGGGCCTGGTCGACGGCGTGCCGACGTCCGTCAAGGACATCCTCCTCGCCAAGGGTTGGCCGACCCTGCGCGGCTCGAAGGTGGTGTCGCCGGATCAATCCTGGGACGAGGACGCACCGGCCGTCGCCCGCCTGCGTGAGCAGGGCGCCATTCTGCTGGGACGCACGACGACGCCGGAGTTCGGCTGGAAGGGCGTCACCGACAGCCCGCTCACGGGCATCACGCGCAATCCCTGGAACGACCAGATGACGCCCGGCGGCTCCAGTGGCGGCGCGGCGGTGGCGGCGGCGACCGGCATGGGCGCGCTCCACATCGGCACCGACGGCGGCGGCTCGATCCGCATCCCCGCCGGCTTCACCGGCATCTTCGGCTTCAAGCAGAGCTTCGGCCGGGTGCCCGCCCACCCGCTCTCGCCCTTCGGCACTCTCGCGCATATCGGCCCGATGACGCGCACGGTGGCCGACGGCGCGCTCATGCTGACCGTGCTGACGCAACCGGACGACCGCGACTGGTACGCCCTGCCGCCCGATGGCCGCAACTACCTCGACGGCCTGGACGACGGCGTCAAAGGCCTGCGCATCGCCTTCGCGCCGACGCTGGCGAAGGCGCCGGTCGATCCGGAGGTAGCAGCAGCGGTCGCCCAGGCCGCCAAGGTGTTCGTCGACCTCGGCGCCAAGGTGGAGGAGGCCATCCCCGCCCTGCCTGAC
>JBGPEQ010000360.1:0-4937 GCA_041482855.1 Dongiaceae bacterium
CCCAGTTGTTCAATGGCTATGCCGAGTTCGTCGCCGACCTCTATAAGGATCTGCAGAACGAGCGGCTTTACGCCTGATCGTGAACCCCGGAAAGAAAAATGCCGGGCCCGAAGGCCCGGCAAGTTAAACAGGGAGGCTTCACGTCTGGGAGACGTGGGGTCCGAAGACCCCTGTCCGGGCATCGCGCCCAGACTCCGTACGGCCGCGCCAAGGGCGCCGCCGAAATTCGAATGTTGCACTGCAACACATCTCTAAGATAGTGAGCCTTGGCCGGGCTACCAGAGTCAAGAATCGCTAACTGCCATGCTTTTTTCGCATAGAACTTGGGCCGAGTTAACCGCTGGCAACGTCTCCGGCCAAATTCGCCGATCATTCAGTTAGAATGTGGCCTCTGCGACCTTGCGTAACAGGAAGTCGCGGAAGACCTGTATACGCTTGGAATTCCTCAGTTCTTCCGGATAGACGAAGTAGGTGTCGACGCGCGGCCCCTGAATATCCGGCAGCACGCGCACCAGCCCAGGCGTTTCGGCCGCCATGAACTCCGCCAGCCCGGCGACCCCGAGCCCGCTTTGGACAGCCCGCAGTATTGCGTAGGCGTTGTTGACCGTCAGCACGGGATCGCGCGGCCGGTCCTCGCGCCCACCGACGGTAAGCAGCCAGTTGATGGTCGGAACCGGAGGCCGTGTCTCCTCGCCATAAACGATAATCTTGTGGCTGTCGAGATCGTCGACCAGGCGCGGAGTGCCGAACTTCTTCAGATAGGACGGCGCCGCGTAAATGTAGCTGTGCACGGTCATCAGATGGCGCTGGATCAGCTCCGGCTGGCGCGGCGGCAGCAGGCGGATGGCGACATCGGCTTCGCGCATGCTGAGATCGAGTTCGCGGTCGTCCAGCACCAGATCGACCGACACGTCCGGATAGATTTCGATGAACTCGCCGATGCGCGGCGCCAGCCAGGTCGAGCCGAGGCCGACCGTCGCGGTGACCTTGAGCGTGCCCTTCGGGCGGTCCTTGCTCTCCGACAGCTGAGCCTCCGCCATCGCCAGCTTGGCGAAGACCTCGCGCACAGTCCGGAACAGCAGCTCACCCTGCTCGGTGACGATCAGGCCGCGGGCGTGCCGGTGAAACAGCGTGACGTTCAGGCTCTCCTCCAGGCTGCTGACTTGTCGGCTGACGGCCGATTGACTGAGATTGAGGGCTTCGCCCGCGCGCGTGAAGCTGCCCGCTTCGGCGACGGCGTGAAAGACTCTGAGCTTGTCCCAGTCCATCATCAGTCCGGCGTTGGTGCGGGCAGGCGCGGTCTTTGGCGGGTCACTCCGCGGCCTTGGCCGCGGCAGACTCGTGGGCGGCCAGGAAGCGATCGGCCTCGAGCGCACCCATGCAGCCCATGCCGGCCGCGGTCACGGCTTGGCGGAACACCTTGTCCTTGACGTCGCCGGCGGCGAAGACGCCGGGAACGCTGGTCATCGTGCTATCGGGCGCGGTGATGATGTAGCCTTCCTTGTCGATATCGAGTTGGCCGCGGAACAGCGCCGTCGCCGGATCGTGACCGATGGCTACGAACACGCCCTGCACGGGCAGCGTCGCTTCCTTGCCGGTTTTGGTATTCTTGATGCGCACGCCGGTCACCGCGGGCGGCTCGCCGCTGCCCATGATCTCCGTTACCGTGCTGTCCCAGATCACCGCGATCTTCGGGTTGCGGAACAAGCGGTCCTGCATGATCTTCTCGGCGCGCAGGCTGCTGCGCCGATGGATCAGCGTCACCTTGGTGGCGAAGTTGGTGAGAAAGATCGCCTCTTCGACCGCCGTGTTGCCGCCGCCGATGATGCAGACCTCCTTGTCGCGAAAGAAGAAGCCATCGCAGGTCGCGCAGGCGGAGACGCCATGGCCGCGCAGTATCTGCTCGCTTGGCAACCCCAGCCAGCGCGCCTGGGCACCCGTGCAGATGATGAGCGTCTCGCCATAGTAGATGTCACCGCTGTCGCCGACGCACCTGAATGGGCGACGCGAAAGATCGATCTGAACAATGGTATCACAGAACATTTGTGTGCCGACATGGGCGGCCTGGGCGCGCATCTGTTCCATCAGCCAGGGACCTTGAATGACCGCGGCGAAACCGGGATAGTTTTCGACATCGGTGGTGACGGTCATCTGCCCGCCGGGCTGCAGGCCATCGATCAGGATCGGCTTGGCGTTGGCGCGCGCGGCATAGATCGCGGCCGTGTAGCCCGCCGGTCCGGAACCAATGATCAGAACCTTCGTGCGATGTTCAGCGGGCATGAGTCGACGATTCCTGCATGACGTATCATCATGGAAGATAGAAGGCCGGGGGCGCGGCGGCAAGGTGCGCGCCGCGCTGTCAGAGTGACGCAGCGCGCGAATTGGCGTTGCCGAGCGCTCTCGACATGATTACCGTCGCGCCGCCAACGAGATGATATGTCGATGAAATACATCAACGAATCCGTCATGAGTGGCCTCGACGCTGCCGCCTTTCAACAGCAGCGGCCCTATCCCTGGCTGAATCCGGAAGGGTTTTTGACGGCCGATGGCTTTGCGCGGTTGGCCGACTCGCTGCCGGAGCCGGAGCTGTTCGGCAAGCGCTTCGGCGAGAAGCGCAAGCACGGCCAGGCGCCGCACGACCGTCTGGCGCTGGAATTCCGGCCCGATCTGCCGCTGTCGCAGCCCTGGCGGGACTTTGTCGACGAACTCCGCAGCCCCGCCTATCGCGGCTTCCTCGAGCACATGTTCGGCCGCAGGGCCCTGCGGCTCATCCTGCACTGGCACTACACGCCGAACGGCTGTTCGGTTTCGCCCCACTGCGACGCCCGCCGTAAGCTCGGCTCGCATATCTTCTACTTCAACACCGAAAAGAACTGGCAGCCGGACTGGGGCGGCGAGACGCTTATCCTCGACGACAACGGCCGCTTCCTCGCCGATTCGGCGCCCAAGTTCGAGGACTTCGATCGCGTCATGCCGGCCAAGGCCATCGGCAATTCCAGCCTGCTGTTCATGCGGCGCGAGCGGTCCTGGCACGGCGTCAAGGAGATCCGCTGCCCGCCCGGTCACCTGCGCAAGGTGTTCATCGTGGTGATCGAGGACTGGAACCTGAAGGCCCGCCTCAAGAGCCTGCTGCGCGGCAACAAGAATCGCTATTGAGCTTTCGGAAATCACCGGTTTCCTGAGGCGACCGCTTGGCGCTGCCGCGTCCGTGTAATATAATTTCGTTTCAGCGGGCGAAACGGGAGAAAAGCGAATGCGCCGAGCCAAGCTCGACCGCGTCGACCGGCGCATCCTGCGGTCTCTCCAGGACGACGGCCGCATGACCAATGTCGAGCTGGCGCGCCGCGCCGAAATCTCCGCGCCGCCCTGCCTGCGCCGTGTGCGCGCGCTCGAAGAGGCCGGCTATATCAGGGGCTATCACGCCGACATCAATGCCGAGGCCCTCGGCTACGGCGTCACGGTGTTCGCGCAAGTCGGGCTGTCGAGCCAGGCCGAAACCGATCTCAAGGCGTTCGAGGCCTTGATGCAGTCCTGGCCGGAGGTGCGTGAGTGCCACATGCTGGCGGGCGAGACCGATTTCCTGCTGCGCATCGTCGCGGTCGACTGGGATGCCTATCAGCGCTTCCTGACGACGCGACTGACCGCCGCCCCCAACGTCACCCACGTCAAGTCGGCCCTGGCCATTCGCACCTGCAAGAGCGTGCCCGGCGTTCCCATCAGCGACGAATAGGCGCGGTCATTTGAACGCGACCTTCACGATCTCGTAGGATTTCGAGCCGTTCGGCGTGGTCACCTCGACGGTGTCGCCGACCTTCTTGCCGATGACCGCGCGCGCCAGCGGCGAGGTGATCGAGAGGCGCTTCTCCCTGATATCGGCTTCATCCGGCCCGACGATCTGGTAGCTGTTCTTCTCGTCGGTGTCCTCGTCGATGACGGTGATGGTGGCGCCGAACTTCACCTGCTTGCCCGACAGCTTGCTGACGTCGATGATCTCGGCGCGGGCGATCTTGTCCTCGAGCTCGCCGACGCGGCCTTCGATGAAGCTCTGCCGCTCGCGGGCCGCGTGATACTCGGCGTTTTCCGAGAGATCGCCATGCTCGCGCGCCTCCGCGATCTGGCGGATCACGGCGGGCCGCTCGGTCTGCTTCAGGTGGCGCAACTCCTCTTCCAGGCGCTGGAAGCCGTCGGCGGTCATCGGGATCTTGATCATCCAGCCTCTACCGTCTCAATAGGTGACCCAGAAAGGCTATCCCCTTGGGCGCAAAAGTAAACCCTGCGGCCAGGTCGGTCCGGGCCGGGGGCTACGAAAACGATCCCCTAAAGTAGGATTGCAGGGGGGCGACTTCAAGTTCGCCCTGGGCCAGTGCGGCAATGGCCTCGACGGCGGCGCGCGCCGCCGCCACCGTCGTGCCATAGGGGATGTTGCCGAGCAGCGCGGCCTGCCGCAGGGTGAAGCTGTCGGAGATCGCCTGGGCGCCCTCGACGGTGTTGAAGACGAGCTGGATCTCGCCGCTCTTCATGGCGTCCACGCAATGCGGCCGGCCCTGCAGCACCTTGTTGACGCGCTCGACCGGGAGGCCGTTGTCCCTCAGGAACGTCGCCGTGCCGTCGGTCGCGACGATGCGGAAGCCCTGGTCCACCAGGCGGCGGCTCGCCGCCAGCAGTGGCGCCTTGTCCTTGTCTTTGACAGAGATAAAGACGGTCCCCTTCAGCGGCAGGCCGTTGCCGGCGCCGAGCTGGGACTTCGCGTAGGCGCGGCCGAAATCGCGATCGATGCCCATGACCTCGCCGGTCGATTTCATCTCGGGCCCCAGGATGATGTCGACGCCGGGGAAGCGCGCGAAGGGGAACACGGCCTCCTTCACGGCGACATGGTCGCGGGCGAGCGGCTCGAGCTGGAATTCGCTGAGCGCGGCGCCGGCCATCACGCGCGCGGC
>JBGPEQ010000361.1:0-4919 GCA_041482855.1 Dongiaceae bacterium
AGCCGGGCCGTGATCAGCGAGCCCGATTGGAGCGCGGCCTCCACCACCAGCACGCCCAGGCTGAGGCCGGAAATGAGGCGGTTGCGGCGCGGGAAATGCTTGGCCTGCGGCACGGTGCCCGGCGGCATCTCCGCCACCAGGACGCCTCGCCGTGCAATCTCCCGTTGCAGCTCCTCGTTGTCGGGCGGATAGGCGACATCGATGCCGCCGGCGACGACGGCGACGGTGCCGCTGTCGAGGCTGCCCCGGTGCGCGGCATGATCGATGCCGCGGGCGAGGCCGGAGACGACCACGAACCCGGCCGCCCCGAGATCCCTGGCGATGTCCTGCGCCAACCGGCGCCCGTTCGCCGAGGCGTTGCGCGCGCCGACGATGGCGACGGCGTGGCGCCGGAGCAGGGCGATATCGCCGCTTACATAGAGGAGCGGCGGAGCGTCGTAGATCGCCGCCAGCGCCTCCGGATAGTCGGCGTCATCGGCCGTCAGGAGCCGGGCGCCGATCCGGTCGGCTGCACTCAGTTCCTGCTCCGCCTGCGCGGCCGGGCAGACCCGCAGCGGCGCGCTACGTCCGCCGCGCCGGGCCAGGTCAGGCAGTGCCTCGATCGCGGCGCGCGCACTCCCGAACCGGCGCAACAGCGAGCGGAACGTGATCGGCCCGACATTCTCGCTGCGGATCAGCCGCAGCCGGTCGAACCGTTCCTTATCGGAGAGGGGCGTGGGTACCTGAGCCATGCCGCACCATTGCAGTAAAGATGTAAAACGTCAATAGTATACAACTATTAGTTGTATTGCAGTATGTGGTCCGCGGGTGTTTGGGATTGCCGCTGTGCGTCCTTCGACAAGCTCAGGATGAGGGATTTCCTTAATGCCATCAAAGATCTACCTCATCCTGAGCTTGTCGAAGGACGCACGGGCGGCCATGCAGCAACGCCAACGCGATCAACTGCTTGCGCTCGTATAGTTGGCGACGGCCCAGCGCCAGAACAGGTGACTGAGCAGCAGGAAGCCGCCGGCGATGGCGAGGCTGCCGAGGGCCATCGGCCAGTCGAGCCGCCCGACCGCGGCCGAGGCCGGCACGGTCGTGATGAAGGCGATCGGCACGATGAAGGTCAGGATCACCCGCACCCAGGTCGGGAACGCGGTGATGGGGAAGCGGCCGGCCACGAAGAAGGCATTGAACAGCTCCATCACGTTGCTCACGCGCACCCACCAGAACGCGGTGGTCGTCAGCATGCACCAGATCGCATAGGTGGTGACCGCGCCGGCAAGGAGCATGACGGCCGCGAGGAGGATGCTCGCCGGTCTCAGCCCGCCGGTCTCGATCATGCCGTAGCCGACCAGCGCCAGGCCGACGATGGCGTCGGGCGCGCGCCAGATGTTGAAGTAGCGGAACGAGACCAGGAACTGGCTGCTCAGGGGCTTCAGCAGCGTGAAGTCCATATTGCCGGTCCGCACATAGTCCGGAAGCTTGCCGAGATTGGGATAGAGGAACACCTCGATGAAGGCCTCGAAGATCATGAACACGCCGAAGAGCGCGATGGCCTCCGGCAGCGACCAGCCGCCGATCGCGGTGGCGTGGTTGAACATGGCGTAGATGACGACCAGGCCCGACGCGAACCCCAGGAGAGAGCTCACGAAGTCGATCAACAGATTGGCGCGGTATTCCAGCTCGAGCTGGAGCGAGTTCGCCATGAAGATGCGGAGGAGGGCGAAATAGCGCATCAGGCGCCCACGGCGGAATAGCGCTTGAGGCCATTGCGCCAGGCCAGCTGGCGCGTGCCGATGAAGACCAGCGTCCACAGCATCTGCATGCCAAAGCCGCGCAGCAACTCGATGCCTGAAAGCTTGCCCAGCATGACGTCGACGGGGAAGCCGATCAGATAGTGAAACGGCGTCAGCGCGATGACTTCCTGGGCCGTCGGCGGCAGCAGGTCGATCGGGAACAGGGCGCCGCCGAACACCATGTAGATCGTGAACAGCAGGCCCTCGAACGATGTCGCCTGGTCGGTCCAGAATGCCACCAGGCCGAGGCTGTAATGCATGTTGAAGCGGATCAGCCAGGCCCCGGCGATGGCCAGCAGGAACAGCGGCGAGGCCGCGATCGACAGCTTGGCAAGCGCGCCCGTCAGGACGAGCCCGAGCAGCACGACCGGCGGCACGATCGGGAACCGCATCACCAGGGCGATGATATGGTCGGCGACGTGCACCCAATAGGGATCGAGCGGGCGCATGAGCCGCGCCGACATCTCGCCCAGCCGGATCTCGCGCGACAGCGGCTGCACCACCCAGCACACCGTGAACTGCCGCACGATGAAGACGAGCAGGAAATAGGCGGCGAAATCCGCGGCCGCGTAGCCGCCGACCGGGCCGTTCGCGGCCAGTCCCATCCAGATGAACATCATGATCAGCGGCAGCGTGCCCGCGATCATCCAGATCAGCACCTCCGCCCGATATTCGATGAAAGCGGCCAGCGTGACCGAGAGCAGGACGCGCGCCAGGCGCAGACGGCGGATGAGCGTCGTTTTCATTTGGCGGCGTCGCGCACGGCCTGACGGCCCCGGAATACCTGGCCGATGATCTCCTCGATCGGCACTTCCTCGATGCCGATATCGGCGATCGGCAGGTCGTTGAGCAGGCGCGCCGCCGTTTCGGTGACGCGATCGCGGGCGACCCGCAGCTCCGCGCGCAGCTCCGAGCGGTCGCGCAGCTCGCCATAGCCGCGCAGCACCGCCTCGCTCTGCGGCACGCGGAATTCCAGCTTCAGCAGCTTCTGCGGGGCCGTCTGCTCGACCAGGTTGGAGAGATCGCCGTCGAAGATCAGCTGGCCGCTGTCGATCACCATGACGCGGCGACAGAGCGCGGTCACATCGGCCATGTAGTGCGAGGTCAGCAGCACGGTGGCGCCGTGGCGCTCGTTGTAGCCGGCGACGAAGTCGCGCACCGCCTGCTGCATGTTGACGTCGAGGCCGATGGTCGGCTCGTCCAGGAACAGCACCTTCGGCCCATGCAGCAGCGCCGCCGCCAGCTCGCATTTCATGCGCTCGCCGAGCGAGAGCTTGCGCACCTGCTTGTTGAGCAGGCCGCCGAGGCCGAGCATTTCCGTCAGCTCGCCCACGCGCCGCCGGTAGACATCATCGGGAATGTCGTAGATGGCCTGATTGACGAGGAACGAATCGGCGGCCGGCAGGTCCCAGATCAGCTGCTGCTTCTGCCCCATGACCAGCGTGATCGTCGTGAGAAACTCGCGCTGCCGCCGCTTCGGCGTGAAGCCGGCGACCGTCACTTCCCCCGACGTCGGGTGCAGCAGGCCCGACAGCATCTTCAAGGTCGTGGTCTTGCCAGCGCCGTTGGGACCGAGGAAGCCGACGATCTCGCCCGGCGCGATCTCGAACGAGATGTCTTCGACCGCCTTCACCGCCTTGTACTCGCGATGAAACAGCGCGCGCAGGCTGCCGAGAAAGCCTTCCTGCTTCTCGTGCACCTGATAGTGCTTGGTCAAATGCCGCACGCTGATCATGTCGCCTCGGTAGCGCGGGAGCGTCGCCCTTCAGGGCCACAGGTGATGCTGGCTTTGCCGGTCGCGAGTCAAGGCGCAATGCGCGTACGCTGCTGGCCCGCTCTTGCTTGCCACGGCGATGCTCGATAGTCATGACATCCGGGAGGATCGGAAATGACCAACGAGCATACGCCCGACCGCGCTTTCACGGCGCGCAGCCCCTATGGCATGGGCGCCGAACCCACCTATGCCGGCGCGCTCAGCTATATGCGGCGGAAATACACGCGCGACCTCGCCGGCGTCGACGTCGCCGTGTGGGGCGTCCCCTTCGATACCGCGACGACCAATCGGCCGGGCGCGCGCTTCGGCCCTGCGGGCATCCGCGCCGCCTCGGCGCACATGGCCTGGAACAAGCCCTGGCCATGGCGGCTCGACCCGTTCGAGAAACTCGCGGTCATCGACTATGGCGACTGCGTCTTCGACCACGGCCGCCCGGAGGCTACGCCGGCCGCGATCGCTGCGCAGGCAACGGCGGTCATCGAGAAGGGCGTCTCGTTGCTGACGCTGGGCGGCGACCACTACATCACGCTGCCGTTGCTGCGCGCCCACCACGCCCTGATGGGCCCGCTGGCGCTGGTCCATTTCGATGCCCATTCGGACACCTGGCGCGACGATCCCAAGACCGGCGAGGCGCCGCGCATCGACCACGGCACGATGTTCTTCCACGCTGCCCGCGAAGGCCTCGTCGACCCGGCCCACTCGATCCAGATCGGCATGCGCACCCACAACGACGAAGACCATGGCTTCACGGTGCGGGACGCGGACTGGGTGCATAGCCTCGGTATCGCCGCGACAGTCGCGGAAATCGAACGCGTGGTCGGCAATCGCCGCGCCTATCTCACCTTCGACATCGATTGCCTCGACCCGGCCTTTGCGCCGGGCACGGGCACGCCGGTCTGCGGCGGCCTGTCGACGCAGCAGGCCCAGGCGATCCTGCGCGGGCTGCGCGGCATCGATTTCGTCGCCATGGATCTGGTCGAGGTGGCGCCACCCTATGACGTCAGCCAGATCACCGCGCTCGCGGGCGCGCACCTGACGATGGACTATCTGTGCCTGCGCGCGCTGCGGAAGGAGTAGACCGTCGGAGCGACCGTTCTTTGGGTTGTCATCCTGCCCCGCTCGCCTTCGAACGGCCGAGACGAATTTGCGCTTCCTCCCCACTCAGCAGCCGCCGGATGTTCTCGTGATGGCGCTGCCAGATAACGATGGCGAGGAACAGGGCGAGGCCGGTGGTTTGGTGATTGGCCAGAAACCATGCGGCGATGGGAGCGGCGGCGACGGCAATCAGCGCAGCCAGTGACGAGTAGCGGAACAACAGGGCGACCAGCAGCCAGACGGCGCAGGCGATCACGCCGACGGGCCAG
>JBGPEQ010000362.1:0-4883 GCA_041482855.1 Dongiaceae bacterium
AATGGTCGGCAGCCGCATGCCCGCGGCGCGGCAGAGCGGCATCGTCGCCGCCTCGACGAAGACCTGCGACATCCAGGCCGCGAAGCCATCGATCTCGAATCCGCGCAACCTATCGGCGATGCCGCGCACGATGAAGGCGGCCTCTTCGCTGCGCATGTCCTCTGCAATCCTGGCGGCGACGGAGGCCAGGAAGGCGCCGCCGCCGCAGGCCGGATCGACAATCGACGCGCGCCGCCAGTCCACGCCCGCTTCCGTCGCGCCATCGATCAGGCGGGCCGCGAGCAAGGGCGGCGTGTAATACACGCCAAGCCGCGAGCGCACATCGTCCGGCAGCATCGCCGTATAGTTCCGCCCAATCAGATAGCTCGCCGTGACGATGTCCAGCTCCGCCGCCGCTTCCCCGATCCGACGTGCGATGCCTGCGACCGAGCGGTCGAGCGGGAAGGCCCTGCGATCGACCAAGAGCGAAGGTAGACTCCATGGCCGCTCGTAAGACCGCTGGAGCGCGCGCCAGTAGGCCGTGAGCGTCGCCAGGCAGAACTCCTCGGCGAGTGCCCGTCTCTCCTGGCCGACTGTCGTTGCGGCAGCGTGGTCCGCTACAGCGCGAGCTTCCGCAAAGAGCTTCGATTCGGCCGACTGATCGAGCCAGCACGATCGGGTGTCGGCAAGCCATGAGAGCGCGAGCGATGCCACGACGTCCAAGTTCCCTGTTTGTTCAAACAAATCTTAGCCACGATTCGCCGCGCGTTCAAGTGGCGCAGGTTCCGCTTGCCTAAGTGACGCTTGACTTTGATTGCAATAGTTCTTATAATGTTCCTATCAGCGGTGCACCTATCCGCCGGTTCGATCTTTGACATCGTGGATCAGTCGAAACCGATCGCTGCGCCGGACGTCCAGCGGGGGGCTTGGCTCGCGTCCGCTGGGCATGGGGTTCATCGGCCAAATGTCTCGCCGGCGCCCGCGGTGGAGTTGCCGATCATCCGCGTTCATCTGCGGCTCGAAATCCTTCTGTTCCCGCTGGGCATGGGGTTCACCCGCCTTCGCGAAGCCCGCTTCCAGCCTTCGCAGCCGCTCCCGCCTTCGCGAAGCCCGCTTCGGCGGGCGAAGGAAGGTCGGCGGAGTAGGCTCGGCGGGCGAAGGTAAGGTCGCTCGAATTCACTCGGCGGCAGAATGGCAGGGCCGCAATGCTGCCTGAACCTCTTCGTCCGCGTCTTCGCGTCTCGGCGGTGAATCCTTTTCCCGCTGGCGCACGATCTCCGCTGGGCACCTGCCCGCCGTACGACTTCGGCAGGCGGGTGGGGTAGATCGCATCCTTTGCCCGCCGCGCCCGTCCACCGGCCTACGCATGATGCATAGGGTTGTTTCGCGAATTTTGAAGTTGGACCCTCACTGCGTCACGATGATGGTGCCGGTCATGCTCTGGCCCTCATGCCTGAGGCAGACGTATCGATAGGTGCCGGCCACGGTGAACTTGTGGGCGAAGGTTTCGCCCGGCGGAATGTCGCCGGAGGAAAACGCCTCGGCGCCGGCGGGCACCACCACGTTGTTCGGGTTGTCCGCCTGGGTGCGGTCGAAGGTGACGGTGTGGCCGAACAGGCTCTGGTTGCGCCACAACACCACCTGGCCCGCCTTGATGGCCACGGTCTGCGGGCTGAAGGTGAGGGTCGTCGTCATGTCCACGATCTGATCGTAGATGCCGGGCGGCAGGTCATAGGCGGGTCCGCTCGTGTTGCAGCCGGCCAGCAGCAGCGTGGCCAGCACGGCGGCCGGCAAGAAATGGCGAACGATCGGCATGTATCCCTCCTTTCGAGCTTTCCCCACCGGGGCACCTAGTATCACGGCGCGCGCCTTGCTACGATAGGTTGTTCCCTGCGGATCAACCGGTCCGCGCGGCCGGCAGGCGATGGGGCAGCGCCATGGCCAAGGTGCAAGTCGAGACTACGCTTCATGTTCCCGCCTCGGCGGTGTGGAACATGATCGGCGGATTCAATGAATTGGCCCGCTGGCATCCAGCAGTCGTAAAGAGCGAGGAGGTCAAGGAGAAGGGTGGCGTCACCGCCCGGCGGCTCACGCTCAGCGACGGCGGCGTCATCGTCGCCCAGCTCGAGCAGCATGACGACAAGGCCCGCACCTACAGCTATTCGGTGGTGGAGACGCCGCTGCCGGTGGCCGGCTACCGCGCCAGCCTGCATGTGCGCGAGGCCGCCGACGGCCACAGCTGCACGGTGGCCTGGATCAGCGAGTTCGAGCCCTCCGGCGCGCCCGAAGGCGAAGCCATCAAGGTCATCCGCGGCCTCTACGAAGTCGGCTTCGACAACCTGCGCAAATTGTTCGGCAGCTAGGGAGGAATGAAAGCATGTCCAAGGTGAGTCTATCGACGCAACTGCCGGTCCCGGCCCGCACCGTGTGGGACACCATCGGCGGATTCAACGCCCTCGCCAAGTGGCACCCGGCCATCGCCAAGAGCGAGGAGACCAAGAAGGACGGCGCCAGCATCCGCACGCTCACGCTCCATGGCGGCGGCAGCATCGTCGAGCGGCTCGACGCCAAGGACGACAAGTCGCGCACCTACAGCTACTCGATCCTCGAAGGCCCGCTGCCGGTGACCAAATACCACGCCACCCTGCACGTCACCGAGAACGCCGGCGGCCAGGGCTGCACGGTCGAGTGGTCGAGCGAGTTCGAACCCTCCGGCGCCCCCGCCACCGAAGCCGAGAAAGCCATCCGCGGCGTCTACGAAGCCGGCTTCAACAACCTGCGGAAGATGTTTGGCGGATAGAAGCTCTCAGCTGTCGGCTGTCAGCTATCAGTGCAGGATTTCCGCCAACTGAAGGTCTGGCGCAAGGGTCATGAGCTGACACTTGCCGTCTACCTCGCAACACAGACGTTCCCGAAGACGGAGATCTATGGCCTGACCAGCCAATTGCGTCGGGCGGCCGCAGCCATTCCGACGAACATTGCAGAAGGCACCGGGCGCGGCAGTGATGCAGACTTCGGACGGTTTCTTCAGATTGCCATGGGCTCAGCGAGTGAGCTTGAATATCTCTTGATGCTCGCGCGCGATCTTTCCTACCTGAGCGGCGGTGCTCATGTCGCAATGGAAGCTGTCACTGTCGAGATCAAGCGAATGCTTGCGTCGTTGCTCCGAACCGTGAGAACAGGGGCTGATAGCTAACAGCTTCCTTCTCACGGAAAATTGCACCGCTCGCCCGTGACCGTCGCGAAGCCCTTGCGCTCGTCGACGTCGACGGAGAAGCGGAACTCGGAGTCGCCGATCACCATCTGATGCTGCAGCGGCACCACGCCGCTGGCGTCGATGGCGTGGCCGGCGAGCGTCGCGAAATGCACGGTGATCGGCAGGGCCGGATCGAACCAGGATTCCTTCTGGCCCTTGTTGTCGAGCGCGGGCTGGCCGTCGGCCGTGACCGTGATCTTGCGGTCGGCGAAGGCGGCGGTGGCCTCCTTGCCGACCTTGCCGATCGGCGTCTTCACCTGCACGCGCCTGGTCTCCGGCTTGTCGTCGCACACGCGCGGGTTGGACGCCGCATTGATGAGGAAGGTGAGGCGCACGATGTCGACGCCCGCGGCGAGCTTGCTATTGGCGAGGTCGAGCAGCGCCTTGGAATTGCCGGCCGGCATGTCCGCCTTGTAGCGCTGCTCCGCCTCCTTTGCCTGCTGCTGCGCCTGCGCCGTCCGCGCCCGCAGGCCGGCGTTCTCGGTCTGCAGCGCCTGCAGCTGGGCCGTCAGCTGGGCGATCTCGTCGTTCTTCCTGCGGACATCGATCTCGGCCAGCGAAGTGCCGGTCTTATAGGCGAACATACCGGCGAGTCCGACGAGGGCGAGGGCAGCCGTCCACTTCGCCACCGCCCACATCACGCGGCGCCGCGCCCGTGCCTGCCGCTCTGCCATCCCCAAACTCATGCCCGCGTTCTTCCCCTCACGCGTTGGTTGTCGCCATCAAGAATCGCACTCCAATGCTGTGTCGCGCAAGGATGGCAATAATGCGGCGTCCCCAGAACGAAGGCGGCGGCCCCGAGGGCCGCCGCTTCGCCAGAGTTGAGAACAGTGGTCAGCCTGCTTTGATATTCACGGCGGCCGTGCGGCCGCGCGCGGCGGCGAGTTCGTAGTTCACTTTCTGCCCTTCGTTCAGGGTCTGCAGGTCGGCCCGCTGCACCGCGCTGATATAGACGAACACTTCCTTCGAGCCGTCGCTGGGGACGATGAAACCGAAACCCCTCGTCGGGTTGAACCGCTTCACAGTATCGGTCGCCAATGTGGCCTCCTCAACTAGCAAGACATGACAATAGGTCAGGGCACACGCGCATCGCGGGCCGCGGCGCGATCACGACTTCCGGCTGGTGTCTTGGAGTGCGCCTGAGCGACAGGTGCGTTGTGTGCGGATCATCGAGGCAGAGAAGCAGAGCATAGTGCGCGGACTAGATGCGTGCGACCGTTGCGAAGGTCAAGCGGCGGGTCCGTGGCATTTGATGCGAATCCGCCTGGATTGCAGCCGACGCTGGCGCTAGATTTGACTGAACGATCAGGTCAACGGGAGGGAGGCGAAGTCGATGTCCATAGTGATCCGCGGCGGCACGATTGTCACCGCCGACCAGACCTATCGCGCCGACATCTATTGCGCCGACGGCGTCATCAAGGCGATCGGCGACAAGCTCGATGTCCCCGCCGGTACGCGCACCGTCGACGCCGGCGGCCAGTACGTCATGCCCGGCGGCATCGATCCGCACACCCATATGGAGCTGCCCTTCATGGGCACGGTGGCGAGCGAGGATTTCCTCTCCGGCACCGCCGCCGCCGCCGCCGGCGGCACCACCATGATCATCGACTTCGTCATCCCCAATCCCAAGACCTCACTGCTCGAGGCC
>JBGPEQ010000363.1:0-4878 GCA_041482855.1 Dongiaceae bacterium
ACCGCATCGGCGCCGGTCTTGGCGGCGATCTCGATCTGCCGCTTGGCGATCAGCGGCCGCGCGATCGAGGTGCCCAGCAGATACTGGACCTCGTAGAGCGCGTTGGCGCGGAACATCGGGAAGACGAAGTCGCGCACGAACTCCTCGCGCAGGTCCTCGACATGGATCTCCTTGATCCCCAGCATCTCGGCCTTGCGCCGGGCCGGCTCCAGCTCCTCGCCCTGGCCGAGGTCGGCGGTGAACGTCACGACCTCGCATTTGTAGGTCTCCTGCAGCCATTTCAGGATGACCGAGGTATCGAGGCCGCCGGAATAGGCGAGCACGACTTTCTTCACGCCGCGTGTCATGGGGAATCCTTGCGTTGCTGAGGGCGGCCGGCCAAACGGCGGCGGAGTATAGGCAAACGTCCCATGTCCGCAAGCCGAGGCCCGCGTTAGCCGGCGTCGCGCTGGCTAGCCTGGCGGTCGCTTCAATCGCGGCCAGTCGGCGAAGGCGAAGACCCAGACCATCACGATGTTCACGATCGGCACCAGGCCCAGCACGACCCACCAGCCGGAGTAGCCGGCCTTGTGCAGAATCCGGACTGGCAGCCAGATCGCCACGATCAGGATCGGCAGCACGATCACCCAATGCCAGATCGAGAAACCTCCCATCATGCTACCGCGACCCCTCTTCGCCGCCTTCGGTCGTAGGCCAGCGCCGGAAGGCGAGCAGCAGGAGAATGGCGAGGCTGCCGATACCCGGCACGAGGATCAGGAGCGCCCAGGCCGGCGCGAATCCGACCTTGCCGAAGATCTTCCACAAGGGCACGCCGAGCAGCAACAGCGCCAAGAGGCCGCCGAGTACGAAAAAATGTGTGTGCTGCATTGGGGCTCCGACCGGGTGGGCACGACCGCCTCACATTGCCCGATCGGCGAACGTCGCTCAATATCCGAAAAATGTATGAATGTGACGCGCGCGATTTGCATGCCCCGGACGTTCAGTGGGGCTGCCTCGCCTCGACGGTGGGTGGACGCCGGTTTGATCTGCGTCATGGCCATCCGCTGGCGCGGCGACAAAGATCGATCGAGCGCGGGGGGCGGCAACCCGCCGGGAGGGTTCCATGACTGCGATCTCGTTGCGACAGCGGGCGCCCCGGCGCCGACAGAAAGCACGGCCGGTCCCTGCGAAGCCCCAGGCCGAGGTCGGTGTCGCCCCGCCGGCCGTGGACGACGCCCGCCGGCGCGCCGTCGAGGCGCTCTACCGCTTGGCCGGCGACATGGCCGACGCGACGCCGCGCGGGCCGCAGCCCGACAGCATCGACCGCATGATGCATGCCCTCATCGGGCGGGCCACGGCGGGCATTTCGCCAGCGGCCGTGGCGCTCGCCAGCCTCGACTGGGCGGTCCATCTCGCCAGTTCGCCCGGCAAGCAGATGGAGCTGGTGCAGAAGGCGGTCCGCAAGGCCACTCGCTTCGCCCTCCATGCCGCGCGCGCCGTGGCCGAACCGGGCCTTCCCCCTTGCATCGAGCCGCTGCCGCAGGATCGACGCTTCGCCGGCGAGGCGTGGCAGCAACAGCCCTTCGGCTTCATCTACCAGTCGTTCCTGCTGACCCAGCAATGGTGGTACAACGCCACGACTGGAATCCGCGGCGTGGCGCCGCACAGCGAGCGGGTGGTCGAATTCATCGCGCGCCAGCTGCTCGATGTCGTCGCCCCCAGCAATTCCATTGCGACCAATCCCGAATTGCTGCGCGCGACGCTGGAGCAGGGCGGCGCCAATCTCGTGCGCGGCTGGGTCAATGCGCTCGAGGATTGGGAGCGCGCCATCGCCGGCCGCAAGCCGATCGGCACCGATGACTATCCGATCGGCGAGCGCATCGCCGCCACGCCCGGCAAGGTCGTGTTTCGCAATCGGCTGATCGAGCTGATCCAGTACGCGCCGTCGACGCGCACCGTCCATGCCGAGCCGGTGCTGATCGTGCCGGCCTGGATCATGAAGTACTACATCCTCGACCTGTCGCCGGAGAACTCGCTGGTCCGGTATCTGGTGGGGCAGGGCCACACCGTCTTCATGATCTCCTGGAAGAATCCGGAAGCCGCGGATCGCGACCTCGGTATGGAGGACTATCGGCGCCTCGGCGTCATGGACGCGCTGCAGGCGGTATCGGCCATCGTGCCCGGCCGGAAAATCCACGGCGTCGGCTATTGCCTCGGCGGCACGCTGCTGGCCATCGCCGCCGCCGCCATGGCGCGCGACGGCGACGACCGCTTGAAGACTCTCACGCTGTTCGCATCGCAGACCGATTTCACCGAGGCCGGTGAACTGACCCTCTTCATCGACGAAAGCCAGCTCGCTTTCCTCGAGGACGTGATGTGGGCGCAAGGTTATCTGGATACGCGGCAGATGGCCGGCGCCTTCCAGCTCTTGCGCTCCAACGACCTGATCTGGTCGCACATGCTGAAGCAGTATCTCCTGGGCGAGCGCGAGCCGATGAGCGATCTCATGGCCTGGAACGCCGACGCCACGCGCATGCCCGCGCGCATGCATGGCGAGTATCTGCGCCGTCTGTTCCTCGACAACGATCTCGCCGAGGGCCGCTACCGCGTCGGCGACCGCGCGGTGGCGCTCACCGACATCCGCGCGCCGATCTTCGCCGTCGGCACCACGCGCGACCACGTCGCGCCCTGGCGCTCGACTTACAAAATCCATCTGCAGACCGACACGGAAGTCACGTATGTGCTGACCACCGGCGGCCACAATGCCGGCATCGTCAGCGAACCCGGCCATCCCGACCGCAGCTTCCAGCTCGCGACCAAGGGGGCAGCCGACAAGTACGAGGATCCCGATAGCTGGCAGGCGAACACGCCGATGCGCGCGGGTTCCTGGTGGCCGGCCTGGGAGCAATGGCTGAGCGATCATTCCGGCGCCAAGGTCGCGCCCCCGGCCATGGGCGCGCCCGATCGCGGCTATCCCCTCTTCGCCAACGCTCCCGGCACCTATGTATTGCTGGAGTAGCGCGGCGACTGAGCGGACAAGCGCACTTCATGCCCGGGCCTTGATAGCGGGCCAGTCCGAGAATGCAAATACCCAGAGCATCGCGATATGGAGGAGCGGGACCAGCGTGAGCAGCGACCACCAGCCGGAATATCCGGCCTTGCGCAGGATTCGCACCGTCATCCAGAGCGACAGCGCGGCAATGAGCGCCAGCGGCAAGAATTGCAATGCTTGGGCAGCTGGTGAGGGTTCCATGGCCACCTCCTATTCGAACGTGGATGCGATGTCGGCGTGGGTCCTGCGCTTGAGGGCAGGCCACTGGACGAAGGCCAGCACGATGATGACGCAGAACCAGCCGAGAAGCGGCACGGTCAGCAGCAATGACAGCGCCGGGACGAAACCCGCCTTGCGCAGGATGCGCCAAGCGGGAATGATGACGAGGATCGCCACGATGAGCCACTCGACTAGTGTGATCATGCTGTCTCGTCTTGGTTGTGATGATGAATAGTTATTTAACCCTAGGTTGCTCTCATCTATACGCCATCCGATAGTGCAGGGTCAACATAGCGAGGTCGGTTCTGTAGCCGACCGAGCCCGATCTGGACGAAGGCCGCCCTATGTCCATGCCGGCGCAGATGCACGCGATGGTACTTGCCGCCGCCGGTCGGCCGCTCGAGGCGCGCGAGCTGCCGGTGCGCAAGCCGGCCGCCGGCGAACTGCTCATCAAGGTCCGCGCCTGCGGCGTGTGCCGCACCGATCTCCACGTCGTCGACGGCGAGCTGCGCGCACCGAAGCTGCCGCTCGTCCCCGGCCACGAGATCATCGGCGGCGTGGCCGCGCTCGGCCGCGGCGTCGATCGCTTCCGCGTCGGCGAGCGCGTCGGCGTGCCCTGGCTCGGCTTCACCTGCGGTATTTGCGAGTTCTGTCGTGCCGGCCGCGAAAATCTGTGCGAGCAGGCGCGCTTCACCGGCTACCAGATCGATGGCGGCTATGCCGGCTACGCGCTCGCCGACGCGCACTACTGCTTCGCCGTCGGCGGCACCTATAGCGACGCGGAAGCGGCGCCGCTCCTGTGCGCCGGCCTCATCGGCTATCGAGCTCTGCGCAAGGCCGGCGATCCGAAGCACCTCGGCCTCTACGGCTTCGGCGCCGCTGCCCATATCGTGGCCCAGCTGGCGCGCTACGAGGGCCGCACGGTCTTCGCCTTCGTGAGATCGGGCGACGAGGCGGCCATGGCCTTCGCGCGCGAACTGGGCGCGGCCTGGACCGGGCCTTCCGATGCACTGCCGCCGCAGCCGCTCGATGCCGCCATCATCTTCGCGCCGGTCGGCTGGCTGGTGCCGGCGGCGCTGCGCGCGCTCCGTCCCGGCGGGCGCGTTGTCTGCGCCGGCATCCATATGAGCGCGATCCCCAGCTTTCCCTATGACATCCTCTGGCAGGAGCGCGAGATCGTCTCGGTCGCCAACCTGACGCGCCGCGACGGCGAGGAGTTCCTTGCCCTCGCCCCGAGGGTGCCTGTGCGCACGACCGTCCAGCCCTATCCGCTCGCCGACGCCAACCGCGCCCTGACCGACCTGCGCGAGGGCCGCGTCACCGGCGCGGCGGTGCTGGTGCCGGGTGATTGATGCCGACATTCGTGTTCCTGACTCAGTTCTACTCGGTGTCACCCCCGCGAAAGCGGGGGGTCCAGAGCCTGCCCCGCACTTGATGCGGGGGCAACCGACTGTGCGGTCCTCCTGGATTCCCGCTTCCGCGGGAATGACAATGTAAGAATATTAGGGGCAGAGACAAGACGAGCGCGTCAACTGGCCGGCCCCAAATAGAGATGACAGCTGACCTGGTGCGGCGCGCCTGAGGTGCCAATTTCACGCAGCACCGGCACCTCGCTCTTGCAGCGTTCC
>JBGPEQ010000364.1:0-4872 GCA_041482855.1 Dongiaceae bacterium
GACATACTCGTCAACAATGTCGGCGGCCGCAATCTCGACGTGGCGATCGAGGACACCGAACTCGAGACATGGCAGCGCTTCGTCGATCTCAATCTCACGCATTGCTTCATCTGCACGAAGATCGTCGGCGGCGCGATGCTGGCGCGCGGCCAGGGGCGCATCATCAATATCGCCTCGATCAGCGGCCTCATTGCCAATCGCGGCATCGGCGGCCGCCACTACGAGACGACGAAGGCGGCGCTGATCCATTTCACCCGCGCCACCGCCGCCGACTGGGCGCCGCGCGGCGTCACCGTGAACGCCATCTGTCCGGGCCTCTTCATGACCGAGCCGAACCTCGCCTGGGCGAAGAAGCACCCCGAGGTGATCGAGACGTTCGTCCGCGCCGTGCCGATGGGCCGCGCCGGCGAGCCGCACGAGATCGGGCCCCTGGCGGTCTATCTGGCTTCGCCGGCTTCCAGCTACGTCACCGGAGCCGCCTTCGTGATCGACGGCGGCTATACGCTGTGGTGATGGCGGCGAGAGGACGTTTGAAGGCGCCAGTCTAGCTCGGCGTTCGGAATCGCGCCGCTTCGTCGGCGCCCTTGGTGGTGTTTCCGGCGCTGTAGGAGTGGGCGCCTGTGCCGGCGAGCTTGCCGCCGTCCACGATGAGGTACTCCTCGCGGATGGGACGCGCGTCAAACCAGCATTCGAGAATCTCGCGCGTGCCGGCCGCGTAGCGCGCCTGCGCCGACAGGCTCGAGCCGGACACATGGGGCGTCATGCCGTGGTGCGGCATTGTTCGCCAGGGATGGTCGGTCGGCGCCGGCTGCGGAAACCAGACGTCGCCGGCATAGCCCGCCAGCTGCCCGCTCTCGAGCGCCCGCGCGACAGCGTCGCGATTGCAGATCTTGCCGCGCGCCGTGTTCACGAGATAGGCGCCGCGCTTCATCTTGCCGATGAGCCCTTCGTTGAACAGATTCTCAGTCTCCGGATGCAGCGGGGCATTGATCGTGACGACGTCGCAGATGCGCACCATCGACTCGACATTGGCGTGGAACGTCAGCCCGAGTTCCCTCTCGACCGACTCCGGCAGCCGGTGGCGGTCGGTGTAGTGGAGCTTGACGTCGAAGGGCTTCAGGCGGCGCAGCACCGCGAGGCCGATGCGGCCGGCGGCGACGGTTCCGACGGCCATGCCTTCGACGTCGTAGGAGCGGGCCACGCAATCGGCGATGTTCCAGCCCTTCTTGACGACCCACTGATAGGACGGGATGTAGTTCCGCACCAGCGCCAGGATCATCATCACGACGTGTTCGGACACACTGATGCTGTTGCAGTAGGTGACTTCGGCGACCGTGATCTTGCGGTCGATCGCGGCCTGCAGGTCCACATGATCCGAGCCGATGCCGGCGGTGATCGCGAGCTTCAGCTTCGGCGCCTTGGCGATCCGCTCCGCCGTGAGATAGGCCGGCCAGAAGGGCTGGGAGATCACGACATCCGCATCCGGCAGCTCGCACTCGAACGCCGATTTCGGGCCGTCCTTGTCGGGGGTCACGACCAGCTGGTGGCCCAGCCCTTCGAGAAATCGGCGCAGCCCAAGCGCGCCGGAGACGCTGCCTAGCAGCTCGCCCGGCCTGAAGTCGACCTGCCGGGGCGACGGCAGGGTCTGGCCGCCGGGATAGCGATCGAGCTTCGGCAAATCGTCGCGGGCGTAGGATTTCGGGTACCCGCTGACGGGATCGTCATAGAGAACGCAGAGAACCTTGGCCATTGCTCCTCCCATCGCCGTGCGCTGGATTCTTTTCCGTGGGCACGAGATGCGAAGCTAGAGGAGCGTCGCGGCCGGTTCAAAAAAGAAAGGGCAATGCGCTGATAGGCGCTATCTATCGTGCCGCGCGCAGCGCGGGCGGAAGATGGCGCTCCATTTCGCCGTCGACGTCGAGCTTCCGAACGCCCGCGACGAAGGCGCGCGCCACGGGCTGCTGCGGCTCGCGCTCGGGGTGGACGAGCCCGATCATGCGACGCGCCGCGGGCGCATGGAGCGGAAGAGCCCGCAGCCAGCGCGGCATGCCCAGGAGGTAGAGCGCGGCCTGCGTCAAGACGCTGGCCATCGCGCCGCCGCGAATGTGGGCATAGATCCCCAGGATCGAGTTGGATTCGACGCGTGGCAGCGTCGCATGCCCGGCTTCATGGAAAACCGCATCGATGATGCGGCGGTTCTGCATGTCCGAGGTGAGCAGGCAAAGCGGCACGTCAGCTGCCTCCGCCCAGGTCACGCTGGTCCGGCCGCGGAACAGGGACCTGTCGGCCGTCACCAGGAAGTAGCGCTCGCGGTAGAGCGGGACCGTGCGCACGCGGAGCAGCGGCTCGTTGTCGAGGTAGGTAACACCGGCATCGAGGTCGAAGTTGTCGAGCCCGCGCTGAATCTCCATCGAGCTCAGCGACAGGAGCCTAATGCGCACGCGCGGATGCTGCGCCAGAAACGGCGCGGTCAGAAGCCCCACGCCGGCGAGTGCGGTGGGAATCGCGCCGATGGTGAGTCGCCCCGCCATGCCCTGCCTGGCGGAGCCCACCTCCTGGCGCAGGGCATCGCGGTCGGCGAGAATTCGGCGCGCCCATTCGACGATGCGCTCGCCCTCGGCGGTCAACCCGCGAAAGCGCTGCCCGCGCTCCACGATCAGGACATCGAGCTCGCCCTCCAGCTCTCGAAGGGCAGCCGAGAGCGTGGGCTGCGTCACGCCGCAGGCCGCCGCCGCCCGGCCGAAGTGCCGCTCGCGGGTAAGCGCGACGAGATATTCCAGGTGGCGGAGAATCATGGTGCGCGCATCTGTAGCGTTGCGCCGCCGGGCGCGCAATCGATCGCCTGCGAATGCAGCAACATCGTCTATATCGGATTCTGGCCAGAGGCAGGAAGCGCCGCGGGCAAAGAATTCCTAGTCTAGCTTCGTATTGGCCGCCGATCTTCTCGCGATCGCCTCTGACAAGCTTCCGTCGAGCTCAAAGCTTGCAGCGCTTGTAGGTGTCCATCCAGGGCCGCAGCCTCTCGAATTCCGCGCTGGCCGCGATCACGTCGGCGTCGGCATAGCGCCGGCCGACGATCTGCATGCCGACGGGCAGGCCATTGTCCGCCAGCCCGGCCGGAACGGTCGCGGCCGGATAGCCGATGAAGTTGATCAGATAGGTCATGCACCAGCCGATCAGGGGGTCGATCGCTTCGCCGTTGATCTGCGCCGGCCCGACGGTATTTCGGTCCGTCGCGTTGTCGACCGGGAGACACGCCAGCGTCGGCGAAACCAGGAAGTCGTGGCGGTCGAGCACGCCGCGCAGCGCATCGAAGACTTCAGTGCGTACCGCCTGGTCGGAGAGGTATTGCGCGGCCGTCATCTTCCGCCCGATCTCGTCCCAATGCCAGAACTCCGGGGGAAAATCGTCGTGATGGTCGCGGCGCAGGTCGATACTTGCGCGCTTGAATCCTTCGAGCGCGACGACCTGGTTCGCCGCGATGAAGCGGCACCACAGGTCGCTCAGCTCCCGCTGCGAGCGGCGGAGGCCGATCTTCACTTCCTCGACATGCGCGCCCGCCTCCTCGAAGGCCGCGACCGCCTTGTCGACCACGGCGATGACGCGCGGATCGACCGGGAAGATGCCGTAGTCGCGCGTATAGCCGATCTTCTTGCCCGCGACGGAACGGCGCAGCGCGGCCATGAAGTCCACGCTGCCTTCCAGGCTGTAGGGATCGCGCGAATCGAAGCCGGAGAGCGCCGACATCGCCAAGGCGGCATCCTCGACGGTGCGGGAGATCGGGCCTTCGAAGATGAAGGGCGCGGTGCCGCCGAAAGCGTTCGGCCGGGTCACCAGCGGCACACGCCCGAAGGCCGGCTTGTAGCCGAAGACGCCGCACCAGGATGACGGGATGCGGATGGAGCCGCCGCCGTCGGTGCCTTCGCAGAGCGGCAAGAGTCCCGCGGCCACCGCGCCCGCGCTGCCGCCGGAAGAGCCGCCCGTGTTCTTCGTCAGGTCGAAGGGGTTCCTGGACGGCCCGAACAGGTAATTGTCGCAGGTGCCGCGGAACCCGAACACCGGGCTGTTGGTCTTTCCGACCACGATCGCCCCGGCCTGCTCCATGCGCTCGACGAACATGCAGCAGGTGTCGACGACGTAATCCTTGAGGGCGCGGACGCCGCCGAAGGTCGTGACCCAGCCGCGCTTGTAGTCGAAACAGTCCTTCATCGCGATCGGCACGCCGTGCAGGGCGCCGACCGCATCGCCGCGCATGATCGCGGCTTCCGCCGCCTTCGCCGCCTTCCGCGCCTCATCGAACCCGAAGATGATGAGCGCATTGATCTTCGCGTTATGCGCCTCGATGCGAGCGATGGCGCTTTCCACCACCTCGACCGGCGACACCTCCTTGCGACGGATTCTCGCCGCCAGCGTCGCGGCGGATTCGGTTTTCGCCAAGTCTTCGGTTTGCATGCTTCGCCCCATTCCGTTTACTTTTTTCGATCCGCGCGGTCACGTCCAAGCCCGCACATACAGCAAGGAGGTGGCCATTCACAAGCACGGCAATTGCATGAACGCGGGCTGACACTTTGATTTCCACTAACTCAGTTGTCACCCCCGCGAAAGAGCGTGTGAAAAAATCCAAAAGGCGAGATCAGAGTGAGCTGCACCGACGTCGTGCGTCCTTCGAGATGCGCCCTTTGGGCGCTCCTCAGGATGAGGTAGATTTTTGATGGCATTAAGGAAATTCCTCATCCTGAGGAGGCCGCGAAGCGGCCGTCTCGAAGGACGCGCGATGCAGATCCAGCGTCCCTAGGGATTCCCTCGCACGCTCGAAAGCGGGGGTCCAGGGCAAGCGACGAATAGTTGCCCTGGATTCCCGCTTTCGCGGGA
>JBGPEQ010000365.1:0-4869 GCA_041482855.1 Dongiaceae bacterium
ACAACCCCATGCATTAAAAAATATCCCCTATTTTTCAAATACATAACCTTGCGCACTTCCGGCACATGAGAGGCCCCTCAGCGACGGCGATCGGGGCGTCGGAGGCGCGATCACGGGGCTGAGAGCCGCTGCGCCTTGACTGGCCGGGCGGGTACTGCCAGCGTGGCGGCCTATGCGTAAACCCCTGGATGGTCCGTATGTCTGGACCGGTGACGAACTCGCCGGGGCCGGCGACTGGCGCTTCCGGCTGACGCCGCCGATGCTCGCGGAGATCGGCGCGGCGCTGGTCTCCGTGAAGCGGCGGGGCATTGGCTGGGAGGCGATGCGACGCGCGGACTTCCCGTTATCTGAAGCCGCAGCCCTGCTGGACGACATCTCGCGGACGCTCGAAGAGGGGCCTGGGCTAGCCAAGGTCTTGGGGCTTCCGGTCGAGCGCTACGACGAGGAGGATCTGCGGTACATCTGGTATGGCATCGGCCTCCATCTGGGAACGCCGGTGTCGCAGAGCCAGGCGGGCCTGCACATGAAGGTGATCCGCGACGAGGGCGCCACGGTGGGCGAGGTCCACGGCCAGGTGCGCAACGAGGACGGCACCGCCTTCCTGTCCTCCTACGCGCGGGCGGTTTCGAACGGGCTGCTGCGCTTCCACACCGACCGGACCGATGTGGTGGGGTTGCTGTGCGTGGGCCAGGCCGAGGCCGGCGGCCTCAGCAAGGTCGCGAGCACGGTGGCGGTCCATAACGAGATCCTGCGCCGTCGGCCCGATCTGCTGGAGCTGCTCTATCGCCCCTATCCGCGCAGCCGCCTGGGCGAGGAGAAGGGCGGCGACAAGATGTTCTATATGCTGCCGGTGTTCGGCCTGCGCGACGGCCGCTTCACCAGCCACTATTCGCGCACCTATATCGAGGCGGCGCAGAAGCTGCCGGAGGCGCCGCGCCTGACGCCGCGGCAGTGGGAGGCGATGGACCTGCTGGCCGAGGTCGCCGATTCGATCTGCTATCGCATGCGGCTCGAACCGGGCGACATGCAGCTCCTCAACAACCACGTGGTCTACCACGCGCGCGACGCCTTCACCGACGACGCGGCGGCGGGGCGCGTGCGCCGCCTGCTGCGCCTGTGGCTGGCGATGCCCAACAGCCGCGCGCTGCCGGAGGATCACGCCGTGCTCTGGGGCGACGTCGGCGCCGGCGCGGTGCGCGGCGGGATCGGCATCGCGCGCGATTGAAGAAGGATCAATTCGATCGCGGACACCTCGATGCCACGCCGGCGATGGCCCTGCCACCTGACCTACGACGCTGTCGCGGCCGGGGTCCGCTGACGAGCCGCCGCCCGCGCATGCACCAGCGCTGACAGCACGAAGGCCGAGGTCACCTCCGGGCCGCCCACGAGGATCCGTGTCGGCGTCTTCATCTTGTTCCATTCGTAGGCCTTGAAAGGGGCGCGCGAGCGGCCTTCGCCGAAGCCGTGCGCGATGCAGGCAAGCGCCGGCGCGAACGTCGTCGGCTCGGCAGCGAGCTTCGCCAGCGCCAGCAAGGCCAGCGCCGCATCGAACGGGTTCATCTCGGCGGCCATCAGATGGTCGCGGACATAGGCCAGGACGCGGCCGCGCATGGCCTCGAAACGGCGGTCGGGGTCGATTGCGTCCTGGCGGGCCGGCGGCATCGCCTTGAACGCGGCGTAGCAGCGGCCGAAATAGGCGGCATAGAGCTCGGGCAGGTAGTAGATGTGCGAGCGCGGGTCGGCGAAGGCGCCGCTGTCCACCAGCCGGTCCTGGAACCGGACGATCCCGCGCAGCGTCCGCAAGCGCTGCGGATTCTCGACGATCTGCCAGCGCTCGTGATTGCGGAAGCTCGTCTCCAGGACGTCGAGGTTCAGGGTGGGATCGAGGTCGTTGCCGAAGGGCCGGTCGCCGGCGGCGTTCTCGATCCAGGAGACCACCGCGCCATCGTACTCGATGTTGTCGTTGATCGTGACCGTCGGCGGGCGGTCGCGATTGCCGTTGCCGACCTGGTAGTCGGCGAGGAAATCGAGCAGCGGCTGTTCGAGAATCGGGTCGTTGGAGCCGAATTGCGTCGCCGCCGAAAACGAACAGGCGGTCGTGTCGCAGTCCGGCACATAGAGGCCGAAGCCGAGATCGCTCTTCAGCTGCCAGAAGAACTTGCTCATGCGCGAATGCGGCGGCGGCACCAGCGCGGTGATCACGTCGATCGGCCGGCCGTCATGCGGAATCCGCACGCCTTCGCGGCTCGTCTCCAGGCAGAAGCGAACCATGTCCGCGACGGCATGGCGGGCGGCCTCTGTCTCGCCCGTGCTGGCAAGGCCGCTGCCCGTGAAATCCATCAGCGCCTCGGCGAAGAAGGCGTCGTAGTAGGCGGTGCGATGGCGTATCTGCACCGGATCCCACATCGGCTCGGCGAGCCCGCGCCAGGGCGGATTGACCAAGGCCAGGATGGGCGGGTTGGCCAGCACGAATACGCGCGCCAGGTTGAACAGCAGCGTCGCGTTCTTGTAGGTGCGCGCATCGAGGCCCTCGAGCGCCGTCAGCAGGTCACGGCCGCGAAAGTCCGGGTCGCCGACGAGCTTGAACGCTGCGTAGGCGGGAATGAACCCCCGCTTCGAGAAACAGCCGAGCAGGTGGCGGGCGCAGGCCCGGATGATCCGCTCCACCTCCGTAGGCGACGGCATGGATACTGCCGTCGCCACTGCGGGTCGCATGGGATGCTGCTGCGGAAACTCGTCGATCAGTGCGGCCAGCGGCTTGCCGATGGCTGTCCAATCGGGCCTCGCCTCGTCGCGCGCGGCGCGGATGGCGGCGCTCAGCGCCTCGAAGCGGGCCTTGTCGCGCAATTGCGGCAGCCCGGCGCGCGCGAGCAGCAACCGCAGCGCCGGATTGGCGATGGCCTTCTTGTAGAACTTGCGGAGGTGCGCGTCGCCATCGCCGGCCCCGGCCAACAGCGGGTCGCACAGGTCGTAGAGGGTCGGCCCGGCCTTCGCCGTCGTGAAGGCGCGGTAGGCGGCCTGCGAGAACTGTTGCAATGTCATGGGGCGGCGGAAATTGGTGCGGTGCTATGAAGGCGTCGAGCTCGCCGCCGGGCGGCGAGGCCAATCAACGCTCGCGGACCGTCCCATCGCCTCACTCTGCCGCAGCAACTAGCGTCTCCGCGGGTCTGGAAGAATAGTGGGAGGCCGATTGGCGTCCGGCCGCGGCGTCGCGCGCGGAGAGGATCATGTGATGGGCCATCAGCCCGACACGGATGACGGCCTCGATGTCCCCGCGGATGAGGCGGGGCCAGGCGAAGCTCCAGAACTCGCGCCGGTAGTCGCTGCGCATTCCGGCTTCCCAGAGGATCCGGCGCAGCATGTGCAGGCCGCGGCGGATGTTGCGCCAGGAGGCCCGCTGCGGGCTGTTCGGCGGCCGCAGGCGGTTGACGTAGGTCTCGCTCACCTGGTGCCGGAAGCGGGCAAAGACCGCCTTCGGCTGGTAGGCGCGCGCCATGCAGTCGCGCCAGGTCTCGATCACCTCTTCGTAGGGCAGGCGGAAATCCACATTCGATTCGCGCCCGTCATCCTCGATCACGCGCCGGTCGCGCTGCAGGCGGTCCCACAGGGGGGTGCGCGGCAGCGCCTGCAGCAGGTTGATGGTGACGATGGGGATGCGGGACTGCTCGATGAATTCGACGATGCGCTCGCCCGTATCGGGCGTATCGGTATCGAGGCCGAGGATGATGCCCGACGCAACCTCGATTCCGTGGCGGTTGAGAGTCTGAACCGCCTCCAGAATGGGCACCATCATGTTGTGCTCTTTCGACATGGCCCGCAGCGCTGCGGGCTCCGGCGTCTCGATCCCGCAGAACACCGTTTCGAACAAGGCTTCGCGCATCAGCGCGAGGATCTCCGGCCGCTTGGCGATGTTGAGCGTCGCCTCGCAGGAGAACGAGTAGATATAGCCGTTGCGCTTCTGCCACTCGATGAGGTGCGGCAGCAGCTCGCTGACCGCCCGCCGGTGCGCGATGAAATTGTCGTCGACGAAATAGACCGCGCCCGACAGGCCGCAGGCGACCATCTTGTCGAGCTCGGCGGTGATTTGCGCGGCCGTCTTCAGGCGCGGCATGCGGCCGTAGAGGGCGGGAATGTCGCAGAACTCGCATTGGTAGGGGCAGCCGCTGGAGTACTGGATGCTGCCGGTCAGATAGCGGTCGAGCTGCGCCAGCTCGTAGGCCGGCATCGGGAAGTCGGACAGCTCGCGGCGCTCCCGCGTGGTCAGGACGACCTGACGGTCAGGCCGGGAGGGATCGCGGGCCAGCCGCGCCACCAGTTCGTCGGTGGCGTCGCCGAGCTCGCCGACGTGCAGATAGTCGAAATCGGGATAGTACTCCGGGCAGGCCGACACCGAAGGTCCGCCGAGCACCGCCGTCTTGCCGGCGGCATGAACGCGGCGGCGAATTTCCTCGATCTGGCGCCGCTGGGCATGCATGCCGCTGACGAACACGGCGTCCGCCCAGGCCATGTCCGCCGGCTTCGCCGGCTCGATGTTCTCGTCAACGAAGCGAACCTCCCACGATGGCGGGAGCGCGGCCGTGATCACCAGCAGACCCTGCGGCGGCATCAAGGCGCGGACGCCGTCCGTCAGCGGGTAGGCATGCTCGAACATGCCGAACGCAGAGGTGTAGCGGGGAAAGACGCAAAGGATGCGCCGCCTGCCGCTATCGCCGGCGCCTTTCATCGGATATTCACCAGCTGCACCTTGGGTATCGGGATCACAATAGCCACGCGGGTTCCCCGGGTAATCGGAGGGCGGCGAGGTGTCGATGGAAAGAGCCGCCGGCGCCCCCACGAGATCATGAGGAGAACGTCATGGTTCACCTCACA
>JBGPEQ010000366.1:0-4864 GCA_041482855.1 Dongiaceae bacterium
AACGCCGCCTATGTGCAGCCGTCGCGGCGGCCGAAGGACGGCCGCTATGGCGAGAACCCCAATCGGCTGCAGCACTACTACCAGTTCCAGGTGATCCTGAAGCCGTCGCCGGCCGACAGCCAGGAGCTCTACCTCGGCAGCCTCAAGGCGCTCGGCATCGATCTGCTGGCCCACGACATCCGCTTCGTCGAGGACGACTGGGAGAGCCCGACGCTCGGCGCCTGGGGCCTCGGCTGGGAGGTCTGGCTCGACGGCATGGAGGTGAGCCAGTTCACCTATTTCCAGCAGGTCGGCGGCATCGAATGCGATCCCGTGTCGACCGAGCTGACCTACGGCCTCGAGCGGCTCGCCATGTATGTGCAGGGCGTCGAGAACGTCTACGACCTCGATTGGAACGGGCGGTCGCGCGACCAGGGCGGCATGACCTATGGCGACGTCTATCTCCAATCGGAGCGCGAGTTCTCGGCCTTCAACTTCGAATATGCGACGACCGAGAAGCTTCTGCGCCACTTCGTCGATGCCGAAGAGGAGTGCGGCAAGCTGCTCGGGCTCGGCGATGGCGGCGCCAACCGCGCGCCGCTGGCGCTGCCGGCCTACGACCAGTGCATGAAGGCGAGCCACGTCTTCAATCTGCTGGACGCCCGCGGCGTCATCTCCGTGACCGAGCGCCAAGCCTATATCGGCCGCGTGCGCGCGCTCGCCAAGGGCTGCTGCGAGGCCTGGCTGGCGAGCCAGCAGGGCCGCGCCTGACCATGGCCGAACTCTTCCTCGAACTGTTCTCCGAGGAGATCCCCGCGCGCATGCAGGCGCGCGCGAGCGACGACCTGAAGCGGCTCGTCACCGACAAGCTGAAGGCGGCCGGCCTCGCCTTCACGAGCGCCAGCGCCTACGCCACGCCGCGGCGCCTGGCGATCACGGTCGACGGCCTGCCGCTGGCCCAGCCGGACGCGACCGAGGAGAAGCGCGGCCCGCGAGTCGGCGCCCCGGATCAGGCGGTGCAAGGGTTCCTCAAGTCGGCCGGCCTGACCAACCTCGACCAATGCGAAAAACGCGACACCGGCAAGGGCGAGTTCTGGTTCGCGGTTGTTCACAAGGCAGGAATACCGACAAGTCGAGTATTGGCAGGGGCCATCAACGATGTGTTGGAGGCCTTTCCGTGGCCAAAATCCATGAAATGGGCTGGCTACGACGCAAGATGGATCAGGCCGCTCCACAACATTCTCGCTGTCTTCGATGGTTCTGAACTGGCGGTGGATTTTTACCTGATCCACACAACAGAGGCAGTTAAGCATCCGACAGCACAGACGAGAATCCAATCGAACAGTCGAACTTTTGGCCATCGTTTTCTCGATCCCCGCGAGATCAAGGTCGCAGGCTTCGCTGACTACAAGGTGAAGCTGCGTGAGGGCTACGTCATCGTCGATCCGGCGGATCGGCGGGCGGCAATCAAGGAGCAGACCGAGAAGCTCGCCGCGGCGGAAGGCCTTACGGTCAAGCCGGACGACGCCTTGCTCGACGAGGTCACTGGGCTGGTCGAATGGCCGGTCGCGCTGATGGGGCGCATGGACGAGCAGTTCATGGACATTCCGCCGGAGGTGCTGACCACCTCGATGCGGATCAACCAGAAGTACTTCTCGCTGCTCGACAAGGGCGGCAAGCTGGCGCCGCGGTTCCTGGTCGTCGCGAATATGGAGACGGCGGACAAAGGCAAGGCCATCGTCGCCGGCAACGAGCGCGTGCTGCGCGCGCGCCTGTCCGACGCCAAGTTCTTCTGGGACCAGGACCGCAAGGTGAAGCTGGAAGAGCGTGTGCCTGCGCTCAAGGACATCGTCTTTCACGCCAAGCTCGGCACGGTTGCCGACAAGGTTTCGCGGATGCAGACGCTGGCCGCCGAACTCGCGCCCTACATTCGCGGCGCCGACGTCGACCAGGTGCGCAGCGCCGCGCTGCTGGCGAAGGCCGATCTCACCACCGGCATGGTCGGCGAGTTTCCGGAACTTCAGGGCGTCATGGGCCGCTACTACGCCATGCACGAGGGCGAGAAGCCGGCGGTGGCCGACGCCGTCGCCGAGCACTATGCGCCGCTGGGCCCAAACGACCGCTGTCCGACCGCGCCGGTCAGCGTCGCCGTCGCGCTTGCCGACAAGATCGATTCCCTCGTCGGGTTCTTCGCTATCGACGAGAAGCCGACGGGATCGAAGGATCCGTTCGCGCTGCGGCGCGCGGCGTTGGGTATCATTCGTCTGATCGTCGAGAACAAGCTGCGGATGCCGTTGGGCAAGGTGTTCGCTGCGGCCCATCAGTCGTATGGCGATCAGAAGGCGGCCTTCGCCGCTCTCAAGCCGGGCGAGCTCCTGGATTTTTTCGCCGACCGCTTGAAGGTCGCTTTGCGCGAGAAGGGCGTGCGGCATGACCTGATCTCGGCGGTGTTCGCGCTCGGCGGCGAGGACGATCTGGTGCGCTTGCTGGCGCGGGTCGATGCGCTGAAGTCGTTCCTCGATGGCCAGGATGGCGCCAATCTGCTGGTGGCCTATCGCCGCGCCAGCAACATCGTGCGCATCGAGGAGAAGAAGGACGGCAAGACTTACAACAGCGGCGTCGATGGTGCGCTGCTGCGGCAGGACGAGGAGAACGCGTTGCATCGGGCGCTCGCTGCCAGCGGCGCAGCCGGCGTCCGTGCCCTCGACAGCGAGGATTTCACGGGCGCCATGGGCGCGTTGGCGCAGTTGCGCGCGCCCGTCGATGCATTCTTCGACAACGTGACGGTCAACTGCGACGATGACAAATTGCGTACCAACCGCCTGCGACTGTTGTCGGAGATTCGCACGACGCTCAATCGCGTCGCCGATTTTTCGCAGATCGAGGGATAGTTTGACGTGATTGCGATGATCGCTCCAAAGGTTCACCGCAGAGACGCAGAGACGCAGAGTAGGGGCCGCCCCGCGTGGCCGCCCAGGCCTGGGGTGACCACATGGGGTCGCCCCTACATGCCTCTGCGCCTCTGCGCCTCCGCGGTTCGACTTCGGAACGACCGATGACTCAATGGGTCTACAGCTTCGGCGGCGGCAGGGCGGAAGGGCGCGCGGACTTGCGCAATCTGCTCGGCGGCAAGGGCGCGGGCCTGGCGGAGATGAGCAATCTCGGGTTGCCGGTGCCGCCGGGCTTCACGATCACCACGGAGGTTTGCACGCATTTCTACGCCAGCGGCAAGGCCTATCCCGCCGAGCTGAAGGCGCAGGTCGAGCAGGGACTCAAGCATGTCGAGGCGACCGTCGGCGCCAGGTTCGGCGATGCGGCCGATCCGCTGCTGGTGTCCGTGCGCTCGGGCGCGCGCGTGTCGATGCCGGGCATGATGGATACCGTGCTCAATCTCGGCCTCAACGACGTCACGGTCGAAGGCTTGGCCCAGCGCTCCAACGACGTGCGCTTCGCCTATGACAGCTATCGCCGCTTCATCCAGATGTACGGCCACGTCGTGCTCGGCGTCGATCATCACCATTTCGAGGAGCTGCTCGAACTGCACAAAGATGATCGCGGGCTCAGTCTCGATACCGAGGTCGCCGCCGACGACTGGAAGAAGCTGGTGCAGGCCTACAAGGCCAAGGTCCTGGAGGAGCTGGGCAAGCCGTTTCCGCAAGACCCGGCCGAGCAGCTGTGGGGCGCCATCGCCGCGGTGTTCGGCAGCTGGAACACCCAGCGCGCCGTCACCTATCGCAGGCTCCACAAGATTCCCGAAGATTGGGGCACGGCGGTCAACGTCCAGGCCATGGTCTTCGGCAACATGGGCGACGACTGCGCGACCGGCGTCGCCTTTACGCGCAACCCTTCCACCGGCGCCAACGAGTTCTATGGCGAATATCTTATCAATGCCCAGGGCGAGGATGTGGTGGCGGGCATCCGCACGCCGCAGCATCTGAGCATGGCCGGAAAGAAGGCGAACAAGTCGAATCTGCCGGCGATGGAAGAGGTGATGCCGCAGCTCTATCGCGAGTTGGACGCGGTGCGCCGCAAGCTCGAGTCCCACTATCGGGACATGCAGGACATCGAGTTCACCGTGCAGCAAGGCCGGCTATGGATGCTGCAGACGCGCAGCGGCAAGCGCACGGCGGCGGCGGCGCTCAAGGTCGCCGTCGACATGGTGAGCGAAGGATTGATCGATCGACGCGAGGCGATCAGGCGCGTCGATCCGGGTTCGCTCGATCAGCTGCTGCATCCGACGCTCGATCCGAAGGCGCCGCGCCAGGTGATCGCGCGCGGGCTGCCGGCCTCGCCCGGGGCCGCCGGCGGTCGCGTCGCCTTCTCGGCCGACGAGGCCGAGCATCGGGCCTCCAAGGGCGACCGCATCATCCTCGTGCGGGTCGAGACCAGCCCGGAGGACATCCATGGCATGCACGCCGCCGCCGGCATCCTGACCGCGCGCGGCGGCATGACCAGCCACGCCGCCGTGGTCGCCCGCGGCATGGGGCGACCTTGCGTGTCCGGCGCCAGCGAATTGCGCATCGATATTCAGGCGCGCACCATGACCGTCCGCGGGACGACGGTGAAGGACGGCGACCTCATCACGATCGACGGCGCCACCGGCGAGGTCATGCTGGGCGAAGTGCCGACGGTGCAGCCGGAGCTGTCGGGCGATTTTGCGACGCTCATGCAATGGGCCGACGAGGTGCGAAAGCTCAGGGTGCGCGCGAACGCCGAGACGCCCGCCGATGCCCGCACCGCCCGGCGATTCGGCGCCGAGGGCATCGGGCTCTGCCGCACCGAACATATGTTCTTCGACAATGGCCGCATCGTCGCCATGCGCGAGATGATCATGGCCGAGGACACGGCCGGCCGGCGTGCGGCATTGGCCAAGATCCTGCCGATG
>JBGPEQ010000367.1:0-4849 GCA_041482855.1 Dongiaceae bacterium
GCGAAGAGCGAGGAGAGGCCATGGCCGTGATCGATGATGATCGTGCCGCCGGTGAAGAAGAGGTCGGCGTCGGCCAGTGAGACGATGCCGCCGGCGGGCGCCTTGAGGGGCGTGCCCAAGGGCGCCGCTACATCGACCCCGAAATGCGGGCGGCGCGGCTCGCCGTTGAGGATGCGCTGGCTGCCATAGACGCCGCTGATCGGGCCCAACGCCGGCCAGTCGAAGCCTTCGAAGGCATAGGGGAGATCGCTGTCGCGGGCGCGGGCGGCATTGATGCGCACCTGCTCGGCCTTGATACGCTTCAGCTCCTTCTCGTTCGGCTCGACCTGGTTCTTCGGCAGGTTGTCGATGCGCTGGATGTCGTAGGTGCGCTGGGCGATCGTCAGTTCCTGAGTCTCCGTCTTGCCGTCGGCATGGGCGATGGCGAGGGTCGCGTGCGGCGCTTGATCGCGTCCGAACGCCAGCATGAAGCGGCCGTCGCGCGCGATCGGCATCTTGTCGCCGTCGAGCGTCACGCGGCTGCCGGCATCGGTGCGGCCGAAGGCCAGGCCGCCCTGGACGAGGTGGCCGTCGAGGTCGATGGCCGCGGCGGCGCGGCGGACGAGGCCCATGCCGGCCAAGACTGGAAGCACGAGCATGAGCATGCGGCGAGACAGAGTCACAGCAGGCTCCCCTGTTTGGTGTCGCGACGCTTTGGCGGGCGCGGCTTGGCCTTGTCGGCGCGGCCGGTGGCGGTGGCCGCGACCTCACCGTCGGCGAACTGGATGGTGAGGCCGGCGCCGGGCGCGATGGCGGCGGCGCTGGCGACGGGATGGTCGGCGGCGTCGCGCACGAGGGCGAAGCCGCGGGCGAGCACGCGCTCGTAGGAATAGCTGTCGAGCAGGGCGGCGAGCGACTCCAGCTGCATCCGGCCGCGCTCGAGGCGGGCGGCGATGTTTTCCGGCCGCAGCGGGCCGGCGGTACGCTCGAAGAGGTGGTGCTTGCGGGTTAGCAGCGCCGTCAAGCCCTGGCCCAGGTTGGCGATGGCGTGGTCGAGCTTGAGCGTGGCCTGGGTGAGCTGCTGCCGGGGCGTCGGCAAGGCGGCCGTGAGGCGGGCGAGGCGGTCCCAGCGGCCGGAGAAATAGGCGCGGGGCGCGTTCAGCAGGCGCTCGATCCAGCCGTCGAGGCGCTGGGTCATCTCCTCGGCGAGGCGGGTGAGCGACCTGACGAGGCGCTGGCCGTGATCGAGGATTTCCTCGAGCAGCTCGGCGCGCACGGGCACGGCCATCTCGGCGGCGGCGGTCGGGGTCGGCGCGCGGCGGTCGGCGGCGAAATCGATGAGGGTGGTGTCGGTCTCATGGCCGACGGCGGCGATGAGCGGGATGGCGCTGGCGGCGGCGGCGCGCACCACCTCCTCCTCGTTGAAGGCCATGAGGTCTTCGAGACTGCCGCCGCCGCGGGCGACGATGAGGAGGTCGGGACGAGGCACCCGGCCATCGACGGGCAGGGCGTTGAAGCCGCGGATGGCGGCCGCAACCTGGGCCGCGGCGTTGTCGCCCTGGACGGCCACCGGCCACAGGATCACGCGGCGCGGGAAGCGGTCGGCGAGGCGATGCAGGATGTCCCGGATGACGGCGCCGGTGGGCGAGGTGATGACGCCGATGACATCGGGCAGGAAGGGCAACGGCTTCTTGCGGTCGGCGTCGAACAGGCCCTCGGCGGCGAGGCGCTTGCGGCGCTCCTCCAGCATCTTCAGGAGCGCACCCTCGCCGGCCAGCTCCACGGAATCGATGACGATCTGGTACTTGGAGCTGCCGGGGTAGCTGCTGACCCGGCCGTTGACCACCACCTCCATGCCGTGCTCCAGCTTCAGCTTCAGGCGGCCGACGACGCCGCGCCAGCAGACGGCATCGATCGCCGCGCCCTCGTCCTTGAGGCTGAAATAGAGGTGGCCGGAGCCGTGATAGTTGGGCTTCGACACCTCGCCGCGCACGCGCACCCGCTCGAAGCTGGTCTCGAGGGTGCGCTTCACCGCCTGGCTGATTTCGCTGACGGTGAACTCCGGCAGGTTGCTGGCGATGGCGTCTGGCTCAGTCATGGCGGTCGGCATTATAGGTCAGACGGGGCGGCGATGCAGCGGCGCGGTATCATGAATCGAGCGATGGACCCCATGCCCAGCGGGCGGCACGTAGTTCAAGCCGCGGATGGACGCGGATGAACGCAGATGCTCGCGGCGGGATGGCAGGGCCGGTCCGGCCGGCTGAGGTTGCGAATTCGGGCGATGGACCCCATGCCCAGCGGAGGAAGGAAGGTGAACCGCAGAGACGCAGAGGCGCAGAGAGGCCAAGTCGGGGAGGTTCGGCCGTGCGACGCCATTGGGAAGGGCATGATGGCGCGAGCTGTGCTCGCGCGAGAAACTCGGCATGGCAATCGTGCGGCGTGTTCCGCTGACGCCGTATCTCGGCGCCTCTGCGTCTCTGCGGTTCACCTTTGCACGCGGCACACGGGAGGTCGCCGCCGGATGTGAGCGATGGACCCCATGCCCAGCGGTGCGGAGCGTTCCCGCGAGCAGGGCACGGACACGGCGGAGCTGGGCGCGGGCGGCGCGCAGGGCCGTGACCTCGGCCGAGCGGGCGCCATGCTTCCAGCGCGCGCGGCGGCTGCGGGCGAGACCGCCGGGGGTGTGCGGTCCCGTGCTGAGGCCGCCATGGAGCCGGCAGCGGCCGCTGCGCATGGCCGGCTGCCGGCATTCACCGCCGCAGCGGGTATGGGCGCCGCAGCGGGGCGCGGCCAGGAAATCGCCAGAGGGGTTGCCGTTCTTCAGCCGGCCGCGGCGCGCGGACGGGAGGCGCGGCGAATCCGAGCAATCAACCCGATGTCCAGCGGGGAACGACGCAGCGGTGGACGGTTTGACGATCTGGATCATGGCAAATAGTTCTTGATACGTTACGGGAACATAATATACTCGACCAAGCGATATTTTGTCAAAGGTTCTCGCATGCGCCGGTGTGCTGCTGACTGTCAAGCCATTGGTTTAGCGCGCTTATTCCATTTTCTCGGTGAAGGGCCATCCGGGAATGCCTGCCACATGACACTGGAATCCATTGCCGCCGAGCGATGACTATCCCACGCGGAGGAGGCTTCCTATGGCCGAAGTCCTGCTGTTCCACCACGCACAAGGGTTGACCCGCGGCGTGCATGCGTTCGCCGACGACCTGCGGGCCGCCGGGCACACCGTGCACACGCCGGACCTGTTCGACGGACGCACGTTCCAGAGCATCGACGAGGGTCTCGCCTACATCCGTGAGATCGGGTTCGACGACATGCGGGAACGCGGCGTCCGCGTCGCCGACGAACTGCCCCCCAAGCTGGTCTATGCCGGGTTCTCCTTCGGCGTGCTGCCGGCGCAGAAGCTCGCACAAACACGGTCCGGAGCCTGCGGAGCCCTGCTCTTCTACTCCTGCCTCCCGATCAGCGGCGCGTGGGCCTTCGGACCCTGGCCGGACGGCGTCCCGGTCCAGATCCACGGCATGGACAACGACCCGATCTTCGTCGGCGAGGGCGACATCGTCGCCGCCCGCGAGATCGTGGAGAAGGCCGAGGACGCAGAGCTCTTCCTGTACCCCGGCGACCAGCACTACTTCGCCGACAGCTCGCTCCCGTCATACGACGCGGATGCGACCGCGCTGCTCACCCAACGGGTGCTCGAATTCCTGGACCGCGTCTGATCCCTGTCGGCGTAGAAACTGGCCGTCAATAGCCCGCGGCGATTCCTACGGCTTCGGTTCGATGTTCTGATTGAGACGAAACAAGTTCGTCGGGTCGTAGCGCGCCTTCAACTTGGCAAGCCGGCCGTACTTCTTCTCTCCGTAGGCGCTGACCGCGACCTCCTTCCCGAAGTCGCCCTGCTCGTTGACGTAGTTCCCGCGCATGGAAATCTCGGCCATGCGCCCGGCGGCCATTCTGCTCCAGGCGAGGTGGCGCTCGTCATCGGCCTTGTGGTCCCAAACAGATGACACGATCCAGTAGTAGCCTGCGGCCCGACCGGTGTAGGGCGTGGCGTCGTCGTCGACGTCGCAAACAGCACCACCGATCTGAAGCACATAGACGTCCACGTCCGGGGTCGGGGCGCTGGCGATGCAATCGACGATACAGGCGATCGCACGATCATCGACCTGCTGCAAATAGCCGCCCTTGGAGTAGTACCGCCGGTTCCATGCCATGTGATCATCGGACCGTCGCTGCAGGTCAAGGAAGGTCATGCCGCCGATTGTTGCCGACTTGGGTCGGCCCAGAGTTCCAAACCGCGCAATCGCGGCCTCGGCACCCACCGCGGTCCCCGACCAAAGCGCCGTTATCTGGAGGTCTTCGGAGGTAAGCGTGAAGTTGGTCGTCAACTCGCGCGGCGCCTCTGCCGCGAGATCGCGAAAGCGCCGGAGGACACCATCGGCTTCACCCGCCGGATAGGCCCAGACGCCCACGAGGGCTTGGCCCAGCGGGTGCATTCGGAACACAAACCTGGTCACGACACCGAAATTCCCGCCGCCGCCCCTGATGGCCCAGAAGAGATCGGGCTCAGCCTCGGCACTGATTCGGTGCGACCGGCCATCGGCGGTGACGATATCTGCGGCGAGCAGACTGTCGATGGTCAACCCGAACCTGCGACTGAGCCACCCCATGCCACCGCCCAGTGTCAGTCCGGCCACGCCCGTATGAGACACGACACCCGCCGGCACCACGAGCCCGACCGGCACTCCCGCTCTGTCGAGATCACCGAGGAGAGCCCCGCCCAGGACTTCGGCCCGGCTTGAGGACTTATCGACGGCGACCGCGTTCATTGCCGACAGATCGAGCACGAGGCCGCCGTCGC
>JBGPEQ010000368.1:0-4838 GCA_041482855.1 Dongiaceae bacterium
CACCGACGTGGTGATCAATCTCACGGCAGGCATGGGCGGCGACTTCGAAGTGCGCGATGACGAGCCGTCCAAGGCCGGACCGGCGACCGATATGGTGGGGCCGCTCGAGCGGCTGATCCATGTCGAGGAATTGCTGCCGGAAATCTGCACGCTCGATTGCGGCACGCTGAATTTCGGCGACGGCAACATGATCTATGTCTCGACGCCGAAATATCTGCGCGAGGGTGCCAAGCGGATCCACGAGCTCGGCGTCAAGCCGGAACTCGAGGTCTTCGACACCGGTCATCTCTGGTTCGCCAAGCAGATGGTGAAGGAGGGCCTGCTGGCCGAACCGCCGCTGTTCCAGATCTGCCTGGGTATCCCCTGGGGCGCGCCGGCCGACACCACCTCCATGAAGGCGTTCGTCGATCAATTGCCCACCAACTGCCATTGGGCCGGGTTCGGTATCGGCCGCATGCAAATGCCGATGGTGGCGCAGGCCGTGCTGCTCGGCGGCAATGTGCGCGTCGGCCTCGAAGACAATCTGTTGCTTGAGAAAGGCGTGTTCGCCTCCAACGGCCAGCTCGTGGAGAAGGCGATCAAGATCATCCAGCTCATGGGCGCGCGTCCGCTGACGCCGGTCGAGGCGCGCAAGAAGCTGGGTCTGCGGCCGCGCAACTAGCAGCGATCACACCGTTCTCATACGAGCAGGGACAGACTCGAATGCCAGCACCCGGATCATCTCCCATCAAGACCGTCGGCATCGTCGGCGGCGGCGTCATCGGCAGCGGCTGGGCGGCGCGCTGCCTGGCCCATGGGCTCGACGTCATCGCCAGCGATCCCGCGCCCGGGGCCGAGAAGGCGATGCGGGACAGCGTCGCCAACGCTTGGCCGGCGCTGACCCGCGTGGGCTTGAAGCCGGGCGCCAGCCGCGATCGCCTGAGCTTCGTCAAGACAGTGGCAGAGCTGGGCGCGAAGGTCGACTTCATCCAGGAGAGCGCGCCCGAGCGCATCGACCTCAAGCGCAAGCTGCACGCCGCAATGGATGCGGCCGCGCGCCCAGAGGTGATCATCGCCTCCAGCTCATCGGGGTTGCTGCCCTCGGAGTTCCAGGCCGACTGCAAGCATCCGGAACGCATCATCGTCGGCCATCCGTTCAATCCGGTCTATTTGCTGCCGCTGGTCGAAGTGCTCGGCGGCAAGAAGACGGCGCCGGCGGCCATCGACAACGCCATGACCTTCTACACGGGGATCGGCATGAAGGCGCTGAAGGTGCGCAAGGAGATCGACGGCTACATCGCCGACCGCCTGCAGGAGGCGCTGTGGCGGGAGATCCTGCATCTCGTGAATGACGGCATCGCGACCACCGGCGAGATCGACGACGCCATCCGCTACGGCCCGGGCATTCGCTGGGCCTTCATGGGCACGAACCTGATCTATCATCTGGCCGGCGGCGAGGGCGGCATGCGGCATATGCTGGAGCAGTTCGGTCCCGCCCTCGACTTGCCCTGGACTAACCACAAGGCCCCGAAGCTGACGCAGGAGTTGATCGAGCGCATGGTGGAAGGCACCTCCGTCCAGGCCAAGGGCTGGACCATCAAGGACCTGGAGCGCTTCCGCGACGACTGCATCATCCGCGTACTGCAGGCGGTCGAGGAGGGGCGTCAGGCCGCCGGCGGCAAGGCGCCGGTCTGAGAGGGCATGACCGCTCGCCGGATCGACCCCACCCATCGTCGCTCGTGAATGAACGTGCCGGTCTCCGCAACCCTGCATGCCCAGCGCATGGCCAATCTGCGGCGGCTGCTGAAGCCGCGCCACGTCGCCTTCATCGGCGGCAAAGGCCTGGCGGCGCCGATCCAGGGCTGCCTCTCCGGCGGCTTCACGGGCCAGATCTGGCCCGTGCATCCGACTTACCCTGAAATTGCCGGCATCAAGTGCTATCCGTCGGTCGAAGCCCTGCCGGAGCCGCCGGACGCGTCCTACATCGCCGCGCCGCGCGAGGCGACCATCGAGATCGTGCGGGCGCTCGCCAAGCGCGGCGCCGGTGGTTGCGTCTGCTACGCGGCCGGGTTCGCCGAAGTGGGGCCGGAAGGCGCCGCGCTGCAGAAGGCCTTGATAGAGGCGGCCGGCGAGTTGGCGCTGGTGGGACCTATTTCCTATGGCGTCCTGAACTACATCGACGGCGTTCACATGTTCGCCTCGGGCCCCGGTGGCGCGCGGACCGCACGCGGCGCCGCCTTCGTCGGCCAGAGCGGCAACATCGCGCTCACCCTGACCATGAACGAGCGGTCGGTGCCGTTTTCCTACGTCATCAGCGCCGGCGCGCAGGCCGTCTTGTCGCTGGCCGACTACGTCGATGTGCTCGCCGACGACCCGCAGGTGAATGCGATCGGCCTCTATATCGAAGGACTGAGCGACGTCCCGGCCTTCGCACGCGCGGCGCTGAAGGCGATCGAGAGGGGCAAACCGATCGTTGCCGTCAAAGTCGGCCGCTCCGAGCTCGGCGCCAAGTTGGCCATGAGCCACACCAGTTCGCTCGCCGGGAGCGACAAGCTCTATGATGCCCTGTTCGAACGTCTCGCGATCATCCGCGTCGATACGCTGCCGGCTCTCTTGGAAACGCTGAAGTTCGTCTCCGTCGCCGCACCGCTGGCCGGCGAGCGGCTGGTCGCCTTCACCTGCTCGGGCGGCGACAGCCTGATGGCGGCCGACCGTGCCGCCGAGCTTGGCCTGACCTTGCCGGAGTTCGCGCCGCCTCAGTATGCCGATCTCCGCCAGCAGCTTCCATCGTTTGCCACCGTATCCAACCCGCTCGACTACAACCTGTCGCTGTGGGGCGATGAGGCCGGACTGTTCAAATGCTTCAACACCGCCCTCGGCGGCGACTGCGATGCCGGCCTGCTGATCCTCGACTATCCGCCGACCGACGAGCGCGGCCGCGCCGATTGCGACAAGTCCGTCGACGCCCTGCTCGCGGCCGCCCGCGCCAATGGCAAGCAGCCGATCGTCTGCACGACGCTGCAGGAGACACTGCCGGAGGCCACGCGCGCGCGGCTCATTGCGGCCGGCTGCCCGCCGATCCAGGGCCTCGAGGATGCCTTGACCGCATTCGCCAAGGCGGCGCGCCAGGCGCGGCGTGCGACGGAGATCAGGAGTGGCGCTCACCCGGCCGCCCTGGCTCCGGTCCGCGGGCTTGCCGGCGAAGCCCAGCTGCTGGCCGAGTGGGACGCCAAGCAAAAGCTGAAAGCTCACGGCCTGACCATCCCGTCCGCCCGCCTGGTCGATGCCGCGGGCGCCGCCGCGGCGGCAGCCGAGATCGGCTTTCCCGTGGTCGCGAAGGTTGCGCAGCCCGTTCTGGCTCACAAGACTGAGGCCGGCGCCGTTGCACTCAATCTGACGGCGGGAACAGCGGTCGAGGCCGCCATCGCCGGGATGAGCGCCGCGATCGCGCGCTATCAACCCGGCTTGAAGGCAGAGCGGTTCCTGATCGAGAAGCAGGTCACGAACGCCGTCGCGGAGATGATCGTCGGCGTCAAGCGCGATCCCGCCTTCGGCCTCGTGCTCGTCGTCGGGGCCGGCGGCATTCTCGTGGAAATGGTGCAGGATGCCGCCAGCCTGCTATTGCCGATCGATCGCGCCGAAGTCGAGCGGGCGATCCGCGGTCTCAAGGTCGCCAAGCTGCTGGCCGGGTATCGCGGCAAGCCCGCCGCCGATATCGACGCCGTGGTCGATGCCGTCATGGGAGTCGCCGGCTTTGCTGCCTCCCACCGCGACAGTTTGGTGGAACTCGACGTCAACCCGCTGCTCGTGCTCCCCAAAGGACAGGGCGCAATTGCTGTCGATGCCCTGATCGTGATGGCGGAAGGCTGACAGCCTATCCCGCTCGGCCCAGAAACGGCATATAGTGGCGCGATCGAAGCGCCGCCGGCATGGGAAGGAGCCTTGCGATGAATCGCGAAGAATTGAGGGCCGCCCTGTCGCTGCTCGTGGACGAGATGGACGGCGAGATCGAGGACAGTCACGAAGTCTACCTGCGCCTGACCATGCTCCTGAACCAGATGCGCGCGCTCAACATGCCGGTTCCCGAAGACCTCGCGCAAATGGAGGCGGACATGTCAAAGGAGTTCGCCGCCGAAGCCGCCGACGCGGACGATACGCCGAAGCCTGACCCTTAGCGATCAGGCCGGTGTCACGATGACACGGCGGATCGATTTCTCGACGATCTCGGCGGTAATTTCCGGCGACTTCGCGACACCCGTCCGTTGACGATGAAGCGCGGTTGTTTCCGCCAACACGATGATATCGGCGACATCGGCGGGATTTCGAGCGGTGCGGGCGATGCGGTCGACGAGAGCGGCCTCGTCGAGGCCGATGAGCGCAAAGCCGTCCGCCTTCGCCTCCGCCAGATAGAACCGCGCGACTTCGACGAGCATGCGCCGGGCGTCGTCGGGAATCGGATGCTCCCGCGCGTGCTTTACCGGCGTGCCCGGGAGCGCGAGGACGATGCCGAACATGTTGTCGAGCAGGCCGCCCGGTTCGAAGTCGACGGCGGTGCCGACCACCTGCACGTTGCTGCGCTCGGTCGTCGTTTCGATGAGCGCGTCGAGTTCGGCCAGAATCTCCTCGTCCTCGTCCTCGACGACGTTGTCCAGTCGCGGCAGCAGCAGCATGACCTTGTGGCGGCGATAGCGCTGCAGGAGGCTCTTCGCACTGGTCAAGGCGTCGGCGTTGCGGGCGTTGTAGACGATGATCAGCCGGTCCATGCCGGCATCCTTGGCGATGCGCTGGGCCAGGGTCTTCTTGCCGCTGGCAGCCGGACCGATGATCAGGATCTCGTTGCCGATCTTGAGCGACGCATA
>JBGPEQ010000369.1:0-4808 GCA_041482855.1 Dongiaceae bacterium
AGCTCATGACCGCCTATGCCGTGAGCAAGCGGGTCAACAACGCGAAGAACGACGATCCTGCGGTGCTCGAGCCGGCGCCGTAGCGCATGTCTCAGAAAACACAGCAACTAAGCGGTATAAGAAATTGAAAAAGCTGGCGACCCCGGCAGGACTTGAACCTGCGACCACCTGCTTAGAAGGCAGGTGCTCTATCCACCTGAGCTACGGGGTCGTCTCGTTTAATGGGTCCAGCGGCCGATGCGGTCGTAGCGGAAATTGTCGGAATAGCTCTTCGGCCGCACCACCCGGGCCTGCGCCGATTGCACACTGTAGGCATGGCCCTGCTTCTCGGCATAGGCGACCGCTTCTTCCAGCGTATCGAAGGACATGCGGACCTGGGCTCTGGTATCGCGCGAACTGGTCCAGCCCATGAGCGGGTCCATTTCGCGGCGCGCTCCCGGCTCGAATTCCAGCACCCACCGCTTGGTCCCGCCGCGGCCCGACTGCATGGCCGTCTTGCTCGGCTGGTAGATCCGTACGCGCATGCGCCCTTCCGTTTTCGCTGCTGGTCGGGGCGACTGGATTTGAACCAGCGACATCCTGCTCCCAAAGCAGGCACTCTACCGGACTGAGCTACGCCCCGAATGACCGGCCCCAGCGCGCCCGAAAATAGGGCGATCCCCGCTCGTTTACAAGCCAGCCCGACCGATCCTTCGCCGACCGAATGCTTTCCCTCTCGCGATTTTCTGCGAGCGGTGGTAAATAAAGGGCATTGGTTTGAAAATTTGGCGCCGCCCGACGGTCGGGCGGAGTAGAGCGGTTCCCCCGTGCTGATGCGACGACGACAGCCCGCGATCGATATCGGCCAGCGCTTCCGCAAGGCCGAGGCGGCCAATATCGTCTGGCAGGTGACCTCGGTCTTCGAGGGCATCGACGGCAAGCCCTATGCACAGCTGATCCGCACCGACGACGGCAGCATGCGCAAGACCGTGGCGCTCAGCGCCCTGGCGCAGAATCTCCAGTACGTGCCGGTCGCATAGCAGCCGGCGCGTTCCCGTCCCGTCATTCAATCTGCGCGCGTTCAACGGAAGGCGAAGCCATGTCCAGCCGCACCATCCAGATGACCGATCGGCTCTATGACTACCTCCTGAAGGTGTCGCTGCGGGAGCCGCCCCTGCTGGCCGAGCTGCGGGCCGAAACGGCCAAGCTGCCGATGGCGGGCATGCAGATCTCGCCGGAGCAGGGGCAATTCATGGCCCTGCTCGCCGAACTGATCGGCGCCCGCCGGGCCATCGAGGTCGGTACCTTCACCGGCTACAGTGCGCTCTGCGTGGCGCAGGCCCTGCCCGCCGACGGCAAGCTGATCGCCTGCGACATCAGCGAGGAGTTCACGTCCGTGGCCCGTCGCTATTGGGCCAAGTCCGGCATCGCCGGCCGCATCGAGCTGCGCCTGGCGCCGGCGCTCGACACCTTGAAGAGCCTGCTCGCGGGCGGCGGCGCCGGCAGCTTCGATTTCGCCTTCATCGACGCCGACAAGACGCAATACGACGCCTACTACGAGGCGATCCTGAAGCTCCTCCGCCCCGGCGGCCTCATGACGATCGACAACGTGCTGTGGAGCGGCGCGGTTGCCGATGGCCGCAAGCGCGACGCCGACACCGTCGCCCTGCGCGCCCTTAACGAGAAGTTAAGGACCGACAAGCGCATCTCCCTCAGCCTGCTCCCCATCGGCGACGGCCTGACCCTGGCCCGCAAGCGGTAGGCGATAGTAGGGGCGTTCCTCGCCCTCGGCGGTCCCCACTGGCGCGGCCATCCTGCGTCCTTCGACAGGCTCAGGATGAGGGGAAGTTCTTTGTGGCACAAAGAAAGAACCTCGTCCTGAGCCTGTCGAAGGACGCACGTCGCCGATCCCAGTCTCCTAGCTCGTCCTGCTGACTTCAGCCGGCATCCCCCGAGCCGCCGCCGTTACAAATCGTTGCAGCTTTTTTCTCCCCCGACACAGCTCCAATACATCAATGGCTTAGAACCTCCGGTCATAACCGGGCGTTCGAGCTTGCACGGTCGGAACCGCCCGGGAGGGGCTTTATTCGACATGATCGTGATGGGGGTCACGACCGGGCTGCGGCAAAAGTGCGCCGGCCCACCCAAATTAACCTTCGTGCAAGGGATAATTAATCCGTCCTTCAGCGGTGGCGGCCGAAACTAATACCGCGGTTAAGAACTGGCCGCGTCGCCAGGAGAACCTGAACTTAGGAGATCGATCATGTGGAAAGCCCTCGCCTTAGTCGCCGCAATCGCGCTGCCCCTGCCGGCCATGGCCGCCGGCAACATGGCGTGCAGCCAGCGGGATGACGTTCTCGCCCAGCTCGGCAACAAGTACAAGGAAGCCCCGTCCGCGGTCGGCCTCGCCAACAATGGCGGCCTGATCGAGGTGCTCACCAGCGATAACGGCGCGACCTGGACCATCATCGTGAGCATGCCGAACGGCACCAGCTGTCTGCTCGCCGCCGGCGAGAACTGGCAGCCGGTCGAGCACGTCGCCCAGGGCCCGTCGATCTAGCCGACGGCTCTCGTCAGGCTGCGATCGCGGGCCTTTCGGGAGCGGCCGCTCAGTCGGCCGTCCCGAAGGTTCGGTACAGTACGCGATCGCCAACCTGGATCTTCAGGCGCGCCGCTGTCCCGCCGTTCAGCTCGAGCACGGCCCGCGCCGGATGCATTGACGAGATCGTCGCCGTCGATCCCGGAATCGCCCGCTCCGCGATGTGCAGGATCCGGCCGTCATCGCCGATGAACAGCATGTCCAGCGGTATCAGTGTATTCTTCATCCACATGCTGACCGGCCGCGCGGCCGGATAGAGAAACAGCATGCCGGCATCCGCCGGCAGCCGCTCGCGGTACATCAGCCCCTGCGCCCTCTGCTCCGACGTCGCCGCCAGCTCGACGGCGAACTGTCGGGCGCCCCCAGCCGTCTCGATCGCCAATTGGTCGCGCTCGAAAGCCTGCAGCTGGGCTCGCGCCGCCGGCGCGACGAGGGCCAGCGCCAGCGCGACCATGGCGAATATCCGTCCGATCATTGCCGCCACAGGTTAGCCGCTGACGCCGCCCCGGTAAACGACGGCCGCATTACGAAACGTTACAAGACCGGCCTCGTCCGACCGGATGCCGGTTACACGGCCGTGCGACAGTGCTTCCCGTAGACGGCGTGCCGGACGAACAAGGGAACCTGGCGGAAATGGCTAAAATCCTGCTGATCGACGACGAAGACGATCTGCGCTCGTTCGTGGCGATCGCCCTCAACTACCATGGCCATGAGGTCACGGAGGCAAGATCGGGCCGCGTCATAACGGATCCTCCGAAGGGCGGCGTCGCCGCGTCTGAATTCGACCTGATCATCACGGATATCGTCATGCCGGACTCCGAAGGTCTGGAAACCATCATCGCCGCCCGGAAGGCCCATCCCGCGAGCAAGATCATTGCCATCTCCGGCGGCAACCGCGGTGGCACCGGCGTCGACTATCTGCGGCAAGCTCGATTGCTGGGCGCCGATGCGACGCTCGGCAAGCCCTTTTCCACGGCCGATTTGTTCCGAACCGTCGACCAGGCGCTGCATGCGGCCTGAGCGATGGCGATTGCGCCCCCCGGCGACGGCGGTCCCTCAGCATCCCCCCTGACGCCGCCGCCGGGGCCAGCGCTATGGCCGCAGCTTTGAAGTGTCCTGAAGCGTGCCGGCGGCGTTGGCGGCCACGCGCCGCCGCTTGACCTCGGCCGAGAGCGTGTAGCCGACGTTTCGGACCGTCTTGATCAGGTCTCCCTCGTTGCCCTCCGACAGCTTCTTGCGCAGCCTGCCGATCAGGACGTCGATGCTGCGATCGAACGGCGTCCAATCGCGCGAGCGCGTGAGATCGAGGAGCTGATCGCGGCTCAGCGGCCGCCGGGCGTGTTCGGCGAGGACACGCAGCAGGTCGTATTCCCCGCCCGTCAGCTTCATCTCCTGGCCGTCCTTGTCGAGCAGCCGCCGATGCGTCAGGTCGAGCGTCCAGCCCGCAAATGCCAGCACCTCGGCCGCCGCCGCCATGTCGGCCTCGGCGAGCCCATGGGCGCGCCGCAGCACGGAGCGGATGCGGGCCCGCAATTCCCCGAGCTCGAAGGGCTTGCCGATATAGTCGTCGGCGCCCAGCTCCAGCCCGAGGATGCGGTCCATGGGCGTGTCCTTGCCGGTCAGCATGATGACGGGGACCGAGCGCTGGCTGCGCAGGTCGCGCAGCAGGTCGAAGCCGTCGGCGTCGGGCAGGCCGAGATCGAGCAACACCAGATCGACGGCGGCCGCGCCGAACTCGTGCCGCGCCATCCCGGCGGTCGCGGCCTCGGTGACGGCGAAACTCTCGCGTCGCAGATAGGTCGACACGAGGCTGCGAAAGTCCACGTCGTCGTCGACCAGGAGGATCGTTCCCTGCTGCATAAGGCACTTGCTCCAGCTGGTGTGCGGGATTGGCCGCGATTGTAAACGGCCGCGATTTACAGGGCCTTACAAAACCGGACATGCGCGACACAGCGGATTTACGTGCCTCGGCTAGCTTACTTGCCGGTTTCGATTTCCAATCCCTTGCATTTGACTCGAATGGAGCATCTCCCTTGCGATTGATACCGAAGACTTGCCTCGCCGTCGGCGCCGCCCTCCTGCTCGCGGCGCCGTTCGCTGCCATGCGGCCGGCGGCCTCGTCCGACGCCATCCTGACCGTCTCCGGGTCGCACCCGGCGGCCGTGACGGTCGATCTCGACCTGGCCGCGATCGAGCAGCTGCCGCACCGCACGATCGCCACCTCGACGCC
>JBGPEQ010000370.1:0-4802 GCA_041482855.1 Dongiaceae bacterium
CCGGAAAGGCGAACACCGCCTCCGTCACGACCACGCTCGTGAAGAGGAAATTCAGCTGGAGCAGGATCGCGGTGAACGGCGTGATCAGGGCGTTGCGGAGGGCGTGCTTGACCACGACGTCGGGAAAAGAGAGGCCCTTGAGGATCGCCGTCCGCACATAGGGGCGCGTCATGACCTCGACCATGGAGGCGCGCACCATGCGGACGAGGTAGCCGAGATAGTAGGCCGTCAAGGTCGCCACCGGCAGCGCGAGTTGGGATGCCACCGACCAGTCGCCACCGCCTTCGAGCGTCGACGTGCCCGGCAGCAAAACCGGCAGAAGGATCCCCGAAGCGAAGATCGTCATGAGAATGACGCCGGTGGCGAACTCGGGCGTGGACGTCGTGATGGAACTGAACACCGAGATCGTCCGGTCGAGAGCGGAGCCCTCGCGCATGCCGGCGAGGACGCCGAAGACGATCGAGAACGGCGCGATGATGGCAAAGGCAATGAAAGCAAGGATGGTGGTATTGAACAGCCGGTCCCAGATGAAGGTGTTCACCGGCGCCCGCCAGCGGTGCGAAAAGCCGAGGTTGCCCTGCAGCAACCCGCCGAATTCGCCGTTGTAGTTGGGGCCTACACCCAGCCACTCGAAGTAGCGGGGGAAGAACGGCCGTTCCAGGCCATTCCTTACGCGATAGAGATCGAGCTCTTCCTTCGTCGCGTATTGCCCGAGCGCGCTTTTCGCCTGATCGCCTGGCGAGAGCTCGAACGTCAGGAAGAGGATGAACGAGACCGCCAGCATGGTGAACAGCAGAACGCCAATCCGCTTGGCGAAGAACTTGACCATGCCGGATCTCCGCCTATGGCCCGCCGATGGGCGTCTGTTGTCTGGGCGTCATAGGCACAGGCTCCAACCCTCCATGCGGCAATCGCTGAAGCATGAGGGTGGTGGGGATCGCGACGCGCTGTAAAGATGGCGGCGGGCATCCGGAGAGGATGCCCGCCAGATCCTTGTCGAACCTAGGCTTCGAGCGACCAATCCCAGGGGAAGATGTACTGCGTCGGGTGGGCCTGGAAGCCTTTCACCTTCTTGTCCATGGCGGAGAAGACCGACCGCCACAACGGCTGCACGATCGGGCCTTCTTCCTGCATCAGGGTCTCGATTTCCTTCATCACCTCGCGTCGCTTCTCGACGTCGAGAATGCCTTCGGCCTTGGTCAAGAGCTCGTCGAAGGTCTTGTTCGACCAGAAGCTCTCGTTCCACGGCACGCCCGTGCGATAGGCCAAGCCAAGGACCATGACGCCGAGCGGACGGTGCGTCCAGGCCGTGAAGGCGAACGGGTTCGTGTTCGCGTTCCAGATGTCCCAGTATTGGGCGGCCGGCAGGACGTTGACCTTCACCTTCACGCCGATCTTCTTCCACATGCCCGCCATCACCGTGACGGCCTTCGACTCCCAATCCGGGTCCTTGATGCAGGTGATCTCGGTCTCGAACCCGTCGGGCACGCCGGCTTCCGCCAGCAGTTTCTTCGCCGCTTCGATGTCCTGCTTCATGAACGGCAGTTTGTAGTACTCGGGATGGACGGGCGCGACGTGGTGGTGCTCAGCCGGCACGCCAAGGCCGCCATAGGCGACCTGCAGGACCTTCTCGGTGTCGATCGCCAGACGCATCGCCTTGCGAACGCGGGCGTCCTTGAACTGATCGTTGATCGGCTGCATGCGGGCGACGCCGGTCTGCGCCGTCGCCGACTGGTAGAGCTTGATGCGATCGATCTTCTGCAGGGCCGCCAGCTGGGCGGTATCGACGTCCCAGATGCCGTCGACCTGCTTGGCGGCGATGGCGCCCAGCGCGGCCGCCGGATCATCGCCGTGGTCGATGTACTCGACGGAGTCGAGGGCGCCGTCGCCGTGCCAGTAGCCGGGCCGCTTCTTCACCACGCACTTCTTGCCCAGTTCGTATTCGACGATTTCTCCCCAGCCGGTGCCGAGCGAGCCGACGCCGGGGAAATCGCCATTCGAACTCGGATGCATCATGGCGAACGGATAGTGGAAGAAGTGCTCGGGCACGGCGAGTTGGGCGGCCTGGGCATTGAGCCTGAAGGTATGATCGTCGACCTTCTCGATCGCGTTGGCGTCCCACAGCTCGGTCGTCATGACCGCGTTGCCCTTGTCGTCCTTCTTGCCGGTATCGACGTCCTTCAGCATGTAGCCCTTCATCAGGCCGAGGACCGACGAGCCGGTGTTGGGATCGAGGCAGTGCCTGATGTTCCAGATCGCGTGATCGGCCGTGAACGGCTCGCCGTTCGACCATTTCACGTCCTGGCGCAGATGGAACGTCCAGGTCTTCAGGTCGTCGCTGGCTTCCCACTTCTCGGCCAGCCAGGGGCGCGTGATGTTGTCGGCGCCGGTCAGCGTCAGATACTCGATGACGTTGCGCGACATCATGGAGTCCTGGATCCAGGAGTAGGTGTGCGGGCTGGCGATCGGCTGCACGCGCAGCGACAGGCGGACCGTGCCGCCGGCGGCGCGCGCGCTCTTTGTCACGCTGCCGGTCTCCGGCAGGCCGACGATCGCGTAGGCCGCGGCCGAGGACAGGCCGAGGAGGGTGGAGGTGCGCAGAAACTCGCGGCGGCTGACCTTGCCGTCCCTAAACTGCTGAGCGAGCTTCGGCAGGTAGGAGTGTGTGTTCTCCAGAAGCGTTCTGAGGTTCATCTATTCGTCTCCCAATCGGATGTTGATTCTGTCGTTTGATACAAGCGGCTGGCCGGCGACAGGTGCGCGGCGTTGTGGGCCGCGCCTTAGCCTTCCCTTCTTGTTCCTTGTTCGGCCTTAGCAAAGCACCCTTTGCCGATCAGTTTCAAGATTTTCCTTGCAGGTGCGAAAAGCGGACGCGGCGGCCACGGCCGGCCGCCCCTCCGCGGGCCGAGCGCCCGCCCCAACGGACGTGGCTCAATTCCGACCGACTCTAACGCGAAAGCGACCGGTGGCCGTCCGTCGGCGCCGGACTCGGCCCACCTGCGCAACCGGTACGCTACCTGTTGCGCAGGGAACCCTTGGGATCGCTCCGCAGCCGCTGACACGACAGCCGCGACCATGCGATAGTCGCCCGAACTGTTGCAGGGCACCCCCCATGGAACCGGCCACCACGACCCGCCACCGAGCGCGGCGGCATGACCCGGAGTCGCGCCGCGTCAGCGTCCACCAACTGCCATGGCGGCAGGTCACCAACCCCTACCCCCCGATCCAGCCGCTCTCCGCCGATCAGGTCGAGAGCATTCACGTTGCCTCGCTCAAGATCCTCAAGGAGATCGGCATGAAAGTGCTGCTCCCGGAAGCGCGCGAGATTCTGCGACAGGGCGGCGCCGATGTGGACGAGGCCAGCCAAGTCGTCAAGTTCGACAGCGGGCTCGTCCTGCAGGCTCTGACCACGGTGCCAGCGAAGTTCACGCTCTACGCCCGGAATCCCGCCCGCAACATCGTCATGGGCGGCAACCACGCGAACTTCGGCACCGTCGGCGGGCCGCCCTACGCCCACGATCTCGAGCGCGGTCGCCGCACCGGCACCCTCGCCGACTTCTCCGAGCTGGTGAAGCTCGCGCAGAGCCTGAACATCGTCCACTTCCTGGCCGGCTCCGCGCCGGAGGCCCAGGACGTGCCGGTGCCGATTCGCCACATGGTGATGGCCAAGGCCGTTCTCGCCTATTCCGACAAGGTGCCGTTCGGCTCGACCATCACGCCGCAGCGCATCGAGGACGTCTTCGAACTGGTGCGCATGGCCCGCGGCGTCTCGCGCGAGCAGATGCTGCGCGAGCCCAGCTACTACTCCGTGATCAACACGAACTCCCCGATGCAGCTCGACGGCGCCATGGCCTGGGGCGTCATCGGCTTCGCCGAGCGCAATCAGGCGCTGTGCATCACGCCGTTCACGCTCCTGGGCGCCATGGCGCCGGTGACGATCGCCGGCGCGATCGCCCAGCAGAATGCCGAGGCGTTGGCGGCCATCACGTTGTCGCAGCTGGTGCGGCCGGGGGCGCCGCTGATCTATGGCGGCTTCACCTCCAACGTCGACATGCGCAGCGGCGCGCCGGCCTTCGGCACGCCCGAATACATCAAGGCCTGCCTGATCGGCGGGCAGATGGCGCGCCGCTACAACATGCCCTACCGGTCATCCAACACGAACGCCTCGGTGTGGCCGGACGCCCAGGCCACCTATGAGGGCGCCATGTCGATCTGGGGGGCGCTGATGGGCGGCACCAACATGCTGCTGCACGGCGTCGGCTGGCTGGAGGGGGGGCTCGTCGCGTCCTACGAGAAATACATCATCGACGCGGAGATGCTGCAGACCATGGCCGAATTCTTCACGCCGACGGTCGTCGACGACTCCACGCTCGCCATCGACGCCATCCGCGAGGCCGGCCATGGCGGCCATTTCTTCGGCGTGCAGCACACGATCGAACGCTACGAGACCGCGTTCTATACGCCGCTGCTCTCGGACTGGCGGAACTACCAGCAATGGGAGGCCGCCGGTTCGGTCGACGCCACCCATCGGGCAACCAAGATCTGGAAGCATCTGCTGGCGGAATACGAAGAGCCGAAGCTCGATCCGGCCATCGCCGAAGAGATGGACGCCTACATCGACCGCCGTACCCGCGAAGGCGGCGCACCGATCATTTAAGCGAGAAAGCAAACCGCCAACGAAGGGGCTTAGCCGTCAGCTCTCAGCTGTCAGCTGTCAGCACAGGTTCGCTAACTGATAGCTGACGGCTGATAGCTGAGAGCTGTTTCCCGAGGCACATTCATGCACATCAGCGTCCTTCCCA
>JBGPEQ010000371.1:0-4780 GCA_041482855.1 Dongiaceae bacterium
CGTGCGAGCCGGCAAGGCCCGCTATATCGGGGCCTCCAGCATGTTCGCCTGGCAGTTCGCGAAGGCGCTCCACGCCTCCGAGCGGAACGGCTGGGCGCGCTTCGTCTCCATGCAGAACCACTACAATCTGGTCTATCGCGAGGAGGAGCGCGAGATGATCCCGCTCTGCCGCGATCAGGGCGTCGGCCTCATCCCCTGGAGCCCGCTGGCGCGCGGCTTCCTCGCCGGCAACCGCACGCGCGACAAGAGCGGCAGCACGGTGCGGGCGCGCACCGACGAGTTTGCCCAGCAGCTCTACTACCAGCCGGACGACTTCACGGTCGCCGAGCGCGTGCAGGAGATCGCGCGCGAGCACGGCCGCAAGCCCACGCAGATCGCGCTGGCCTGGCTGCTGTCGCGGCCGGGCATGACCGCGCCCATCATCGGCGCCAGCAAGATGGAGCATCTCGACGACGCCGTCGCCGCGCTCGAAGTCAAGCTCGGCGATGATGACGTCAAAAGGCTGGAGGAGCCCTATCGGCCCCATCCCGTCCTCGGGCATTCCTGAGGCCAACCATACCGTTTTCACGCCGTCAAACACTCGGTGTCACCCCCGCGAAAGCGGGGGTCCAGGGCAAGCGACGAGTTCTGTAGCCCTGGATTCCCGCTTTCGCGGGAATGACATTGAGTGAATGATGGATGAGAGACCGCAGAGGCTACAACTACTCGATCGTAGTCGGCAGCAGGATCCTGGTCGTCGGACTGTAGCGCCAGCGGTCGCGCGTCAGATGCACGCCGCCGATCCAGCGGTTGATGCCGTTGGCGGCGACGAAATCCGCCTCGCCATTGAGCAGCTGTTCGCCGAAGCGCGTCAGCAGGACGAGCTGCTGCCAAGGCGAGGGTTCCTCCGCCGACGCGCTCTCGATGAAATGCAGCGCCGGCTCCGGCGCCTCGGCGAGGCCGTCGGCATAGTCGAGAAAGACGATATCGCCGAGGTAGTGCGCGTCTTCCATATGGGTGCAGGCCCGAAACATGGCCGCGAGATCGCCGCCGCAGGTCTTTACGCTCCAGAGCAGCTGCCGGCGGCTGCGCGCCAGGCCGTCGCCCTGCCAGGGATATTCCTCGAGCATGCGCGCAAGCGCCGGGCGCAGGTGCGGCAGCGGTGCGAAATCCCGTTGCAGAAATTCGACCAGCAGCTGCGGTTCGTCCGCCGCGAACGCTTCGAATCCGGCCTTGCCGAGCGCCAGCTGCTCCGCCGTCACCGGCTGCTCGCGGCCGCGCAAGGAGGCAATCTGGTCCGGCGCGAGCTCGCCGAGGCCGCCGAAATCGGGGATGCCCGGAAAGGAATCGATGCACAGCATTTCCAGGCGCGCCCGGCCGCGATCATGGTCCGCGAACCAGGACAGCAGCTGGAGCAGCTGCAATTGATCGAACAGGTCATGCTCGAACCACAGCACGACGCGCTCGAAGCCGGCCGCCGCGGCAAGCAGGCGGTCGCGGGCGGTCATCTCGGCCTGCACGGTCTCCAATTCGGCCCAGCCCTTGTCGGCGATGAAATGCGCGCGCAGATGGGACAGCGTCGTCAGCGGCAGCTGGGCCGACACCGGCCCTTCATGCAGCACGTCGCGCCAGGGTAGGATTTCGCCGTCGAATCCCGCCTGTCGCATGACGGCGGCGGCGCTGTCGCCGTTGGTGATGTGGAGGGTCGACGCCATGGGCGCAGTTTGCGCGCCCGCGGAAACCGACGCAACGGCCGGCCGCGGGATCCACGTACTCACGAGAGCGTGAAAGATGCGGTTAACGGGGAATTAACCCTTGCTCTGATACTGCTAGCGAATGCTGAAACGACTCCTGAATGCTTATCGCCTGGTGGCCACCGACGCGCGCAACGCCGTAGCCGACCAGTATCATCAGGTCGTCGATCCCGACGCCGACGAGGACGGCGCGTTCTTCGCCGTCGCCACCAAGAAGCTGTGCGCCGGCGCCCTCTTCTGCGAAATGGCGATGGCGGACGGCAAGATCGCACCCGAAGAACAGGAGCGCGTGCGCGATCTGCTGCTCGTGCGCTTCGGCCTCGACGACACCGAGGCCGACGCCCTCTTCAAGATCGGCCAGCAGGCGACTGCCGACAGCTCGCGCCTGCCGCGCATGACCGCCTCGGTGCGCGACCACTTCGACAACAACGAGCGCATCGAGCTGATCGAGATGCTGTTCGACATCTCCTATGCCGACGGCGAGCAGAGCCCGCGCGAGGTCGAGATCGCCGAGCAGGCCGGCGCCGCCATCGGCCTCCAGCCCCGCGACATCGCCCGCGCGCGCCTCAAGATCGCCGAGCGGCGGCAGATGCTGCAAGCGGGCGCGAAGTTGAGCGCGGACTACTAGCAGGGAATCCAATTGACGGCTGTAGGGGGGACCAGAAGGTCGCCCGTCCATCCGCCGCACGAACTGCGGGCGACCGGGTCCCCGGGTTAAGCCCGGGGATCGCCCCTACGCCCCCACCAGCCGAACCCTAATGCGCATCCGCCCAGTTGTCGCCGATGCCGGTGTCGGCGATCAGTGGCACCGATAGTTCGAGTGTCGGCAGCGTCGCGCCCTCCATCACCTTCTTGACTAACGCCGCGGTCGCATCGACTTCCGCTTCCGGCACCTCCAGCAGCAGCTCGTCATGCACCTGGAGCAGCATGCGGGCCTTCAGCTCGGCCTTCGCCAGCGCCGGCGGCACGCGGATCATGGCGCGCTTGATGATGTCGGCGGCGGTGCCTTGCAGCGGCGCGTTGATGGCGGCGCGCTCCATGAAGCTGCGGCGGGCCGGGTTCTTGTCGAGGATGCCCGGCATGTGGCAGCGCCGCCCGAAGATGGTGGTGACGTAGCCGTGCTCGCGCGCGAACTTCTTGGTCCGCTCCATATAGTCGCGGATGCCCGGATAGCGCTGGAAATAGGCCTCGATATAGGCCTTGGCCTCGCCCTGGGGAATCCCCAGCTGCTGCGACAGGCCGAACGGGCTGATGCCGTAGATGATGCCGAAATTGATGGCCTTGGCGCGCCGCCGCACCATCGGGTCCATGCCCTCCTGCGGCACGCCGAAGACTTGGCTCGCGGTCATCGCATGGATGTCGGCGCCGCTCTTGAAAGCCTCTTTGAGCGCGGCAACCTCGGCGACATGCGCCGCCAAGCGCAGCTCGATCTGTGAATAATCGACCGACAGGAGCTGGTGGCCCATCTCCGCGATGAAGGCGCGGCGGATCTTGCGGCCCTCCTCCGTGCGCACGGGGATGTTCTGCAGATTGGGATCGGTCGAGCTGAGGCGCCCGGTCGAAGTGGCGGCGAGCGCGAAGGAGGTGTGCAGGCGCCCGGTCTCCGGATTGATCTGCTCCACCAGCGCATCTGCGTAAGTGCTCTTGAGCTTCGCCAGCTGGCGCCAATCGAGCACCCGCGCCGGCAGGTCGTGGCCCTGCGCCGCCAGGGTCTCCAGCACGTCGGCGCCGGTGGCGTAGGCGCCGGTCTTGCCGCTCTTCTGGCCGCCGGCGAGGCTCATCTCGTCGAACAGCACCTCGCCCAGCTGCTTGGGCGAACCGATGTTGAACTCGCGGCCGGCGAGCTTGTGGATCTGCTTCTCCAGCTCGACCAGCCGCTCGGCGAAATCGCGCGACAGGCGCTTCAACTCGTCGCGATCGACCTTGACGCCGGCCATTTCCATGGCGGCGACGACGGGCACCAGCGGCCGGTCGATGGTCTCATAGACCGTGACCAGGCGCTCGGCGAGCAGCTGCGGCTTCAGCGCGTGATGCAGGCGCAGCGTCACGTCGGCGTCCTCGGCCGCATAGTCGCGCGCCTTGTCGAGCGCCACGTAGTCGAACGTCACCCGCGACTTGCCGGTGCCGGCGACGTCTCCGTAGTGGATGGTCTTGTGGCCGAGATGCAGCTCCGACAGCTCGTCCATGCCGTGGCCGTGGGCGCCGCCTTCGAGCACGTAGGAGATCAGCATGGTGTCGTCATGGGGCGCGATGGCGATACCCAGGCGCGCCATGATCTCCGTGTCGTACTTGATGTTGTGGCCGATCTTGAGCACGCCGGGATCTTCGAGCAGCGGCTTCAGCCGCTGCAGCGCCTGTGCCAGCGCCATCTGCGGCGGCGGTGCGGCCAGCGCCAGCCCGCCTTGCGTGCCCGGCGCCTTGTGCCCGACGGGCACATAGCAGGCCTGGTTCGGCGTCACCGCCAGGGAGAAGCCCACCAGCTGCGCCTTCATGGGATCGAGCGAGGTGGTCTCCGTATCGAAGGCGACCGCGCCGGCTGCGATCGCGCGGGCGATCCAGACCTCGAGCGCCGCCGAATCCTGCACCAGCTCGTAGCCGTTGCGATCGACCGGCGCGCCGGCTGCGGTCGGCCGCGCCGTCGGCGCGCGCGGCGTGCTGTCGGAAACAGCCTTCGCCTCCTTGGCGGCAGCCTGGCCCTCCAGCCGCGCGATCACCGAGCGGAACTGGTTTTCCTTCAAGAAGGCCATGAGCACGTCGCGATCGGGCTGGCGACGCGCGAAGGACGCGAGCGGATGATCGACGGGCACGTCGTTCTTGAGCAGCACCAGCTCGCGGCTCATGCGCGCCTTGTCGGCGTTCTGCATGAGCGACTCGCGCCGCTTCGGCTGCTTGATCTCGGCGGCGTGGGCGAGCAGGTTCTCGACGTCGCCATAGGCCTTGATCAGCTCGGCCGCCGTCTTCACGCCGATGCCGGGCACACCCGGCACGTTGTCGGTGGAATCGCCGGCGAGCGCTTGCACCTCCACCACCTTGTCGGGGCCGACGCC
>JBGPEQ010000372.1:0-4761 GCA_041482855.1 Dongiaceae bacterium
ACAAAACCGGACATGCGCGACACAGCGGATTTACGTGCCTCGGCTAGCTTACTTGCCGGTTTCGATTTCCAATCCCTTGCATTTGACTCGAATGGAGCATCCCCCTTGCGACTGATATCGAAGATTTGCCTCGCCGTCGGCGCCGCCCTCCTGCTCGCGGCGCCGTTCGCTGCCATGCGGCCGGCGGCCTCGTCCGACGCCATCCTGACCGTCTCCGGTTCGCACCCGGCGGCCGTGACGGTCGATCTCGACCTGGCCGCGATCGAGCAGCTGCCGCACCGCACGATCGCCACCTCGACGCCCTGGACCGAGGGCGTGTCGTCCTATGAAGGCGTGCTGCTGCGCGACCTGCTGCATCGGCTCGGGGTCAGCGGCACGACGGTCAAGCTGACCGCCCTCAACGACTACACGATCACCGTACCGGCGGCGGATTTCGACGAGTATGACGTCGTCCTCGCCTATGCCCGCGACGGCCAGGCCATGCCCGTGCGCGACAAGGGGCCGCTGTGGGTGGTCTATCCGCTCGACGGCCATCCCGAGCTGAACAACGAGGAAACCCATGCCAAGATGATCTGGCAGGTTAGGCGCCTGGAAGTCGAGTGACGACCGCCGGACCATCGAGCGTGCGCCGAATGAGGGCAGCCGGGCTGGCTGTCCTCATTCTCGGATTCCTGGTGGCCGCGTGCTACGGCATCGTCGATGCGACGAAGCAGCTGTCTTTCATCTCGCGGTACTTTCAGACCGGCAGCTGGATTGCCGCGCAGGCGCAGGCCGAGTACTTGCGCTTCTATGGGTCCGTGACCGGTTACTGGGCGGAACCCTCCGAGGCCGCCCAGCAAGTCATGTTCGAGCGCCTCGACGTGTTCTGGAGCCGCCTGCCGGTCGCGTTGGAAGGCGACGAATCGAGCCAGGTGCGGGAGATCCCCGGCGCCGCGGCGACGCTGAAGAGCATCGAGGGCGACCTGCCCGCCATCGAGGCCGAACTGCGCGCGCTTCGCCCCGGCGATTCCAGCGCCTATCACGCACTGCTCGATCACCTGGAGCGCTACCGCCAGCCGCTGAACAACATCGCCCAGGCCATGATGATCGGCGACAAGACCGGCGCGAACGAGTCGGAAATGCGGCGCGGCGGGATCGAGCTCGTCCTGAGTTTTTTTGCGGTCGTCGTCGGCGGCGCCGTCTTCATCGCGCTTGTCCTGCATGGCAAGCAGCAGAACCAACGGCTGTACCTTCAGGCCCGCGACACCGCACGACAACTGGATCTCGTGAAGAGCCAGCTGGTAGACGCCATCGGGAGCATTTCGGAGTCGTTCGCCCTGTTCGACCGGAACGAGCGCCTGGTGTTGGCCAACACGCGCTTCAGGGAGTTCCATGGCGGCGGCGACCTCATCCGCCCGGGCGCCGCCCTCGAAGATGTCTTGCGGGCGGACACTGCGCGCAGCTCGATCGAACTCCAGATGACACCGGAGGCGTGGATCGAGCGGCGTTTGGCGCAGTATCGCAATCCCGGCGCCCCCTTCGAACTGGTCCTGGCGGGCGGGCGCATCATTCGCGTCAGCGACCGCCGCACGTCGCAGGGCGGCTATGTCAGCGTCGGCACGGACATCACGGACAAGAAGGCGGCCGAAAAGCTTCTCGAGGATCGGCTCGCAGCCATCGAGGCGTCGCTCGACGGCATCGCCATCCTGGATCGCCAGGGACGCTTCAGGTACCTCAATCGCAACCACGCGGCGCTCCACGGCTACGACAGTGCGGAACAGCTGATCGGCGAAAGCTGGCGCCTGCTCTACGAAGCGGACGAACAGCGGCGCTTCGAGCAGTCGATCCTGCCGCGGCTCCACGGCACCAAATCATGGCGCGGCGAAGCCACCGGCCGCCGCCGGGACGGCACGACATTTCCGCAGGAGCTGTCGCTCACCTCCCTGGACGATGATAGCCTTGTCTGTGTCGTGCGCGACGCCAGCGAGCGCCGGCGCGCCGATGAAGAGCGTGCGCGCCTGCTCGAGCAGTTCCATTTCGCGCAGCGCTCCGAGGCGATCGGCCGCCTGGCCGGCGGGATCGCGCACGATTTCAACAATATCCTGGGCATCATGACCGGCTTCACCGAGCTGTCGCAGCTCGACCTCGGCGACGAGCACCCGGTCAAGGCGCATCTCGACAAGGTGCTGTCGGCCGGCCGGCGCGCCAAGAGCCTGGTGCAGCAGATCCTCGCCTACAGCCGGCAATCCGGCAGCAACCGCCAGCCGCTGCGCATCGACCTGCTGTTGAAGGAAACCTCGTCGCTGCTGCGAGCCACTCTGCCGACGACGATCCGGCTTTCCAAGCGGATCGGCGGCGCCGGCACGCTCGTCATGGCCGACGCCAGTCAGATCGACCAGATCGTGATGAACGTCTGCGTCAACGCCATGCACGCGATCGGCGACCGCCGCGGCAGCATCGAGTTATGCCTGGAGGACCATCTGGTCGACGGCGAGGCTGAAGCCGCACCCGCAGCAATGCTGGGCGGCCCATCCGCCATGCCCATGAGGATCGGCAAGGGCAGCAATGGAACGGCCAACAGAATGTGGTGCGGCCAGTTCTCCGGAGGCCGCTATCTGCGTCTGGCGGTGAAAGACGATGGCTGCGGGATGGATGCCGCGACGCTCAAGCGAATCTTCGATCCGTTCTTCACCACCAAGCCCACGGGCACCGGTACCGGCCTCGGCCTCGCCGCGGTCCTCGGCATCGTCAGCGAGCACAGCGGCGCCATCTCCGTCGAGACCGAACCGGGCGTCGGCACGACGTTCGAACTCTACCTGCCCGCCCGCGAGGAAGCCGGAGAGGTCCAGCTGGCGCCGGCCCGCCGGACGCTCAAGGCCGACAAACGCGCCACCGTTCTCGTGGTCGATGACGAGAAGGATCTCGCCGCGATGACCTGCGCGATGCTGCAGGCCATCGGCTACTCGGCTGCAGCCTGCACCAACGCCGCCATGGCATTGTCGATCATTCGCGACGATCCCTTCGCGATCGATCTGCTGATCACGGACCAGACCATGCCGGGGATGACGGGAGACGAACTGGCGGCGAAGGCCAAGGCCATCCGACTGGACCTGCCGATCATATTGTGCACGGGCTACAGCGCGCGCCTCAACGAGGCCGTGGTCAAGGAAATCGGCGCCCACGCCCTGCTCTTCAAGCCGTTGTCGCGCGACGACCTCGGACACGCGGTCGCGCAAGCCCTGCAAACCCCACCCACGGCAAGGCCCGCTGCCCGCGCCTGATCGTGTCCCCGCTCCCGCGGGGCGCTACGGGATTCGCAGACCTCAGGACTTATATCGCTTCGTAGGAACTATTTCCCATATTGAGACTCTTGTAGGGGCGGCCTGCGGCCGCCCGCCTATCGGCCGCACGATGCTTCCCGACACCGACCCGGTGTGTGCGTCGCGCGGGCGGCCGCAGGCCGCCCCTACAGGAATCTCCGCGTCTCCGCGTGCGAAAAACTTCCTGCGGCGCGACACAACCGTCAAATGCGATTGCCTTGGCTCCGCGGGAGAGGGGACAGGTCCGGCGACGCGTCCTTCGCTCCCAGGGCCAGCGCCCGCACCGAATCACGAACCGTGCCCTCCTGCGGCGCATCCGCGATCGTCGTGAACCAATGCTCCGGGGGCTCGCGCCCTTGGCTGCGATTCCACCAGAGGCCGCGCAGCACTGCCTGCGCCGGCGCCGTCGGCGCCACCGCCGGTTCGATTCCGTTCAGCACCGCCCATACCCCGGCCCAGCAGCGCGTCACCGCCCACGGGTTGTAGCCGCCGCCGCCGAGCACCAGCAGCCGCGGCGCCAAGCGCATCAGGCTCTGCACGACGCGCCAGAGGGCGCGGTTGGAGAGCGCCAGGCCGCTCATGGGATCGTCCGCCAACCCGTCGGCGCCGCACTGAAGCACCACCGCCTCGGGCCGCAGCCGCGCTGCGGTCGGCAGCACGACCTCGTCAAAGAGAAAAGCCATCTCGCTGTCGTTGAAGCCGGCGGGGACCGGCAGGTTGAGCGCGCCGCCGCCGGCGCGATCCTCGCTTTTCCCGCTATAGGGCCAGCGGCCGACCTCATGGATCGAAAGAGTGAAGACCCGATCGTCATCCGCGAAGGCGTCCTCGACGCCGTCGCCATGATGGGCATCGACATCGACGTAGTAGATGCGCGTCAAGCCCTGATCGAGCATCGCCAGGATGCCTAGCACGGGATCGTTGAAATAGCAAAAGCCGCTGGCGCGATCGGGCCGGCCGTGATGGGTGCCGCCGGCCGGATTGTAGACGATGCCGCCCTCGCGCAGCAGTTCGACCGCCTTGAGCGTGCCACCGCAGGCGGTCGCGGGACGGCGGAACATCTCGGGAAATACCGGGTTGCCGTTGCGCCCGATGTTGTAGCGCTCGCGCCTGTCGGCGGGCACATGCTGGTCCGCCTCGGCCTGCATGAGGGCGGCGATGTAGTCGGTCGCATGAAACCGCGCCAGCTGCTCGGCCGTCGCCCGTGGGCTGTCGAGATAGCGCCGCTCGTCGAGCCAGCCCATGGCGCGGATCAGGTCGAGCGCCGCCGACACCCGCGGGATCGCCAGCGGATGCCGCCGGCCATAGGACGAGGTGCGATAGATCTCGCTGCCGATGAGGTATGGCCTTGCTGTCATTCGGGTACCACGTGCGATAGAGATAGCTTCCGTAAACACTGCATGGCCATCGTGCGTCCTTCGCGACGCGCCCAACGGGCGCTCCTCAGGATGAGGGAGATTGGTGA
>JBGPEQ010000373.1:0-4760 GCA_041482855.1 Dongiaceae bacterium
CGAAGGAGGCGGCGACGGTGGCGTCGATCCACATGCCGCACTTGCCGGAGTTGAACAGCGCGAGGTTCTCGTTGAAGCCGTTGGAGGAGGCGCCCGGCGGGCCGGACTCCTTCATCAGGCCAATGTAGTAGGCGAGCGTGTTCTTCCACTCCGGCTGGTCGAACTGGGGCTTCCAGTTCTCGTCGAACCAGCGGGCGCCGAAGGAGTTCGCCGTCGCCGTGAGGAAGGCCATGTTCTCGCCCCATCCGGCCTTGCCGCGCAGGCACACGCCGTAGGTCTCGTTGCCCTTGTCGGTGATCTTCGCCGCGGCGGTCTTGATGAAGTCCCAGGTCGGCTTGTCCGGCATCTGCAGGCCGGCCTTCTCGAACAGGTCCTTGCGGTACATGACCATCGAGCTCTCGCCGTAGAACGGCGCAGCGTAGAGCTTGCCGTCGAGCGACAGGCCGGAGCGGATCGCCGGCAGCAGATCGTCGACGTCGTAGTCGGCGCCGAGATTGTCGAGCGCCACCAGCCAGCCCTTCTTCGCCCAGATCGGCACTTCATAAGTGCCGATGGTCAGCACGTCGAACTGGCCGCCCTTGGTGGCGATGTCGGTCGTCACCTTCTGGCGCAGCACGTTTTCCTCGAGCGTCACCCACTCGAGATCGATGCCCGGATTCTTCGCCTTGAAATCATCGGTCAGCTTCTGCATGCGGATCATGTCACCGTTGTTGACGGTGGCGATGGTCAGCTTGGTCTGCGCCTGCGCCGACCATGCGAAGCCGGCAATGAGACCCGCACTCAAAAGCACTCGGAGCGCCGTTTTCATCACATCCTCCCTTGCGCTGGTTGGTGAGCTTTTGCCAATCTTATGGGCATCTACTCAGAAAGCGTCGAACAAAGTCAAGGCAGATTCGTCGCTGCGGCGCAGCAATTTCATCTACGAATTTGAATCTATTGAGTTATTTTTAACGCCCGTTTGCCTAGTCTTTGAGCAAATGGGCGGCCATTACTTCGTTCGTGATCAGGCCGTTGATGATGCGGCCCACCAGCGCCCCCCGCAGCGCAGCGACTTTGGCCGGCCCCATGGCGGCGCCGATGATCAGACGCTTGGCCGGACGGTCGAGGGCCACGCTGGCCACCCGATCGTTGGTTATGCCTTCGATGAATTGCCCGCTGCGGTCGAAGGCCCAGCCGATGACCTCGCCGACGGCGCCGGCCTTGATCAGCGCCCGCATTTCGTCGCGATTGACGAAGCCGTCCTGGAGCAAGGGCGCGTTGTCGCTCATCTCGCCGACACCGACGAACGTCACATCGGCCTGCCGGGCCAGTTCGATCACATGCTTCACCGGCTTCTGCGCCATCAGCAGCTTCTTCTCGTTGACCGTGCTGGCGATCACCGGCAGGGGCATGGGGTAGTGCGGCGCCCGCACGGCGTCGGCGACGCGGGTGATCACGTCGTAGAACGAGGCCGAGCCGTCGGGCGCGATATTGCCGACCAGCGATACGATCTTGTGCTGCGGGCAATCCATGGGCGGCAGCTGCTCGGCCGCCGCCCGCAGCGTCCGCCCCGATCCCAGCGCGACGACGATGGGTTGCCGGGATTCGAGCCGCCGCTCGAGCTCGGCCGCGGTCGCCTCGGCGACGCCGAGGGTGGTCGACTGCGACGCCGGATCGGCCGGCACGACTTCGCACAACTCCAGTCCGTATTTGTCCTTGAGTCGCTGCGAGAGATCGAGGCAGCGCCCGATCGGATGGTCGAGCCGGACCTTGATCAGCTTCTCGCTGATCGCCAGCGACACCAGCCGCTGGGCCGTCTGGCGCGACACGCCGAGCTTGCTGGCGATCTCGTCCTGGGTGTTGCCCGCGATGTAGTAGAGCCAGCCGGCGCGGGCGGCGTCATCGAGCCTGTTGGATTCGGTGTCGGAGTTGCGTGCCATCGGCGGCGACGATAATAGCAAGCCCGCCGAAAGGGAAATCGTCCGTGCGCCTTATGCCAGCCGGCGCAACCCTTGACCTGATTTCGTCGTGCGTCCTTCGAGACGCGCCCTTTGGGCGCTCCTCAGGATGAGGTGGATTTTTGATGGCATTAAGACAATTCCTCATCCTGAGGAGGCCGCGAAGCGGCCGTCTCGAAGGACGCGCCATGCTGATCCAGCCCTTGGCTGCTGTCAGTACACCCGCGTGACCTGATAGCCCTCGTCGCTCAGCAGTTGCAGGATGCCATGGGAGCCCGGCAGGTGGAGCGCGCCGACGGCGACGAAGGCCTTGCCTTGGCGCAGCAGCTTGTCCATCCGCTCGACCATGCGACGGTTGCGGTCGATGATGAGCCGCTGCTCGAAGCGGCTGACGGCGCCGGTCGCGTCATCACTCTTCTCGGCATTCAGGAGGCCGTACACGGCCACCAGGTCGCGGGCAAGATAGGCATCCCGCAGGCCGGCGAACACGCGCTCGATCTGGCCGGTATCCTGCAGCGTCGAGTCCAGCATGAGCATCTGGTCGGCCGGCACCATGCCGTCGAGGGTGTCGATCTGCTCGTCGACGGTCTCCAGCCCGAGCACCGTCTTGCCGGCGGCTTCGGCCTCCGCCCGCAGGCGCTCGTCGAGCGGCTTCAGCCCGCCGGCGGCGCGCAGATGCTCGCTCGGCGGCACGCTGAACAGCATCATCGCGCCCCACGGCTTGAACCGCGTCACCATGGTGAAGGGCATGTGATAATCCGCCGACACGTCCTTGAGGCGCGCGACTTGCGCCGCGCTCATCGACGCATCCAGCCGCTCGCCACCCGGCAGCAGCATGGCGCGGCTGATCTTGAAGATCGCGGGATTGTCGAGGATGCACTCGATCGCCAGCGTCTGCGAAGCCGCGAAGGCATCGCTGACGGGCTGCGGCAACGCCGTGATCCGCTCGTCGGTCGAATGCAGCGTGCCGAACACGTAGCTGGCGACGCCGTCCGCGCGCTCGACGCGCCAGAGGACGCCGTCGGAAAACGGCATGGCGTCGGGCAGGGCCGCCCGCGCTCCCGCCACGCCGACGACGATGAAGAGAAAGGCAAGGAGGCGATGCACGAGCATAACGGCTCCGTCGGCTCGGGCCAGGAGAGGCGGTCCGGCAGTTAAGCGCGCGAGCGTTAAGAAGGTGTGAAGGCGACCCGACGCTAGGTTCTCTTCCGCGACTTGTGCTCCAGCCGCTTCTCCGGCTTCTGCTCCGTGCGCTTCTCGGGCTTCTGCTCCGGTGGCTTCGGCCCTTGCTTGTCACGGCGCTCGTCCAGACGCCTGAGCAGCCATTGCTGCGCAATCGACAGCAGGTTGTTCCACGACCAGTAGATCACCAGCCCGGCCTGGAACTGCGCCATCATGAACGTGAACATGATCGGCAGGAACATGAAGATCTTCGCCTGGACCGGATCGGGCGGCGGCGGGTTCATCTTCTGCTGCAGGAACATGGTGACGCCCAGGACGAGCGGCCAGACTCCGATGCTCAGAATGTGCAGCGGGCCGAGATTCGGCACGGCGTAGGGCAGCAGGCCGAACAGATTGAGGACCGAGGTCGGATCGGGCACCGACAAGTCCCGGATCCAGCCGAAGAACGGCGCCTGCCGCATCTCGATGGTGACGTAGAGCACCTGATAGAGCGCGATGAAGACGGGGATCTGCACCACCATCGGCAGGCACCCTGCCGCCGGGTTCACCTTCTCGCGCTTGTAGAGCGCCATCATTTCCTGATTGAGGCGGACCTTGTCGTCGCCGAGACGCGTACGCAGCTCCTGCATCTGCGGTCCCAGCTTCTTCATCTTGTTCATGGCGCGGTAAGACTTGTTGGCCAGCGGAAAAAACACCGTCTTGACCAGGACAGTCAGTATCATGATGGCGATGCCGAAATTCTTGACGTACGAATAGATCAAATCGAGGAGCAGGAAGAGCGGCTTGGCGATGATCGCGAGGGAGTAGCCCGGGAAATAGCCGGAAAAATCGACCGCGCGGTCGAACAGCGGAATGCCGACGCCGGCGAAGTTGTCGCCGTAGCTGTCGAGCAGATTCACTACTTTGGCGCCGACGAACAGGCTCGCCGTGGCTTCGCCCTTGTCGGCCGGCGCCACCTCCATGGTAGTGCCCGAATAGTCGGTCTGATAGACGTCGGTCGCGGCCTGCAGTTCCCATCGGTAGCAGGCCGTAAGCCGTTGCTTGCTGTCCGGCACCAGCGCCACGAGCCAGTATTTGTCGGTGATGCCGAGCCAACCGCCGACACTCTCGAACTGGTCCCCGGGAAGGCAGTCACTCAACGAGCCCGTCGGATAGTTCGCCTTGCGATATTCGTCCGGCAGATTGTGGTACTGCTTTTCGCTGAGATGGTATTTGTCGTCGTCGCCGACCTTGCCGAAGACGCCCATCGGTCCTTCGTGCAGGATCCGCGTGATTCCGGTGGCCGGGGTTCCCGTGCGCCTGAGGCGCCCATAGGGGTAGAGCTTGAGGGGAGACCCGCTTCCGTTCTCGACCCGCTGCGTCACCGTGAGCATGAAGTTCCTGTCGAGGCTGAAGATGCGCGAGAAGCGCACGCCCTGACCATTGTCCCACGTGAGCGTCAGCGGCTTGTCCGCCGTCAGCCTGTCGCCGTCGGCCTGCCAGATCGTATCCTTGTCGGGGAGGGCCGCGTCCGGTTTGCAGCCCGGCGCCAGGCACCAGCCGAATTCCGCGAAGTACGCGTTGGCCGCGCCCGGCGGCGACAGCAGGACGATGTTCGGGCTCTTCGGATCGACGGTCTCGTGATAGCCCGCCAGCTCGACG
>JBGPEQ010000374.1:0-4745 GCA_041482855.1 Dongiaceae bacterium
CGCGCCGGAATACTCGATCGCCGGCACCACCGAGAACGCGCTCTACGGCAACACCTCCACCCCCTGGCGTCACGGTTATTCGGCCGGCGGCTCGACCGGCGGCGGGGCGGCGGCGGTGGCCGCGGGCATGGTGCCGATCGCCCACGGCTCGGACATCGGCGGCTCGATCCGCATCCCCGCCAGCTGGTGCGGCGGCGTCGGGCTGAAACCCTCGCGCGGCCGCGTTTCCTTCGGGCCGGCGCTCGACGAGGGCGGCTTCGGCCTCGCCATGAACTTTGTGCAGACCAAGACGGTGCGCGACGTGGCGGCCATGCTCGACTGCCTCGCCATTCCGCAGCCGGGCGATCCCTTCGTCATCCCGCGGCCGGCGGAGCCCTATCGGGCGTTCGTCGGCAAGCCGGCGCCGCGCCTGAAGATTGCGTGGTCGGCGAAGCCGCTGATGAACGGACCGGTCGATCCGGAAGTGGCGGCGGCGGTGGCGGCGACGGCGGCGCTGCTGGCGGAGATGGGGCACGACGTCAGCGAGGACAGCCTGCCGTTCGACGGCGAGGAGGCCAGCCGGCAGATGCTGAGCCTGTGGTTCTTCGGCTTCGACCGCCGGCTCGAGGAGATCGCGGCCAAGCTGGGCCGCACCATCGGGCCGCACACGCTGGAGCCGGTGACGCTCAAGATCTACGAGTTCTCCAAGCGCCTCGATCCCCACGGCTTCCAGGACGTGCTCGCCTACATGAACAGCTTGCGGCGGCGTATCGGCGAGTTCTTCGCGCGCCACGACGTGTGGGTTTCGCCCACGACCGCGCTGGTGGCGGAGCCGCACGGACTCTATAACCAGGGCCGCGCGGACATTTCGGCCGAGGAATTTCTTCCCTTCTCCGACCGTCCCGTGCAGTTCTGCTTTCCCTACAACGTCGCGGGCCAGCCGGCGATCTCGCTGCCGCTCGCCTGGCATTCCAGCGGCCTGCCGATCGGCGTGCAACTGGGAGCGCGGCCGGCCGAGGAGCATGTGCTGATCCAGCTGGCGGCGGCGCTGGAGGAAGCGCGGCCGTGGCGCGGCAACGTGCCGCCGCTCCATGCGTCGCGGTGAGCGCCGGGCCAGGCCGTCCGAGAGAGCGGGGCATCGATGGGCAAGCGGGAAAATTCGTTTCGCAAAGCCGCCAAGCGCTACGAGAAATGGCTGTCCAGCTACTGCCCGCTCGACCGCAAAGGACTCGCCCTCAAGGAAAAGAGAATGGGCGAGAGCCCGTTCGCGTTCCTGCGCGGGACGTTCTTCCGCTGGCCCCACTATCTCGAGGCGATCGAGCCGAGCATCCTGAGGGCGCCGCGGGTCCTCTGCGTCGGCGACATTCACCTGGAGAACTACGGAACCTGGCGCGACGAGGAGGGCCGGCTCGTCTGGGGCATCAACGATTTCGACGACGCGGGCGAGCTGCCGTTCACCAGCGATCTCGTGCGGTTGGCGGCGAGCGCCCTGCTCGAGGATTCGAAACAGCGCGGGAAACAGAAACGGCCGGGGCTCTCCGGCAAGGCCGCGGTCGCCGCGATCGCTGCCGGATACAAGCAGGCACTCGGCGGACAGCCCGAGCCGTTCGTTCTCGAAGACCAGTATCCGACGCTGCGGAACCTGGCGATCGTGACGGGCAAGGACGCGGTGCGCGAATGGCAGAAGATCCGTCAAGACGGCGAGGTGAAGGCGAGGAGCCTGGACCCGTCGCTCCATGATCTGCTGCTGACCTGCCTGCCATCCGGTACGACAAAGGCGCACATATACTGGCGGCGGGCCGGCCTCGGCAGCCTCGGACTGCCGCGCTATGTCGCGGTCGGCACCTGGTATGGCGGCCTGGTGGCGCGCGAGGCGAAGGCGGCGGCGCCCTCGGCCCTGTGCATGCCGCGGACCGGCATCGCCGATCCGCTCGCCGACTATCGGCGGATCGAGGCGCTCGGCTTTCGGGCGCGCGATCCGCACCTGCGCCTGTCCGACCGCTGGGTCGTCCGCCGCCTCTCCCCCGAAGCCCGCAAGATCGAGATCGCGGAGATCGAGGACGTGACCGATCAGCAAAATCTGTTGGAGGCCATGGGGCGCGAGCTGGCGAACATCCACCGGGGCACGGCGGGAACGGCGGCGCAGCTGGCGAAGTCATTGGCCAAGCTGCCGAAGAATTGGCTTCACCGCGCCGCGGCGGCAGCGGCGGAACAGGTCATCGAGGACTATGAGGCGTTTGGCGGCTCGTGAGACCTGGGACGTGGCCTGCCGCGGCCGGTTGAGGTCGGCCGCGATATCCGTCATGCCCGCCAAGCGGGCTTTCTGATCTCGGCGCGAACTTGATCCCGGTTCGGATCGACATCGCGCAATAGGTCGTCATCCAACCCGGCGAGCACGCGACGCTGCGCAGCCCGGTATGTGCATTGGAATATCCAAAGCACCAGCAGGACAATTGCGGTCAACAATAGCCCGATGGCACCGAACCAACCTCTTGGATCATGGTTGCGCAATGTCATGATTGCCGCTCCACGAATTTCGCCATCGTCGCCCACCATCGATCGTGCCGCTGGGGAGCACATGAGAACACGGGTCGGCAATCGAGCGATGTCGGTCGTGTAGATTCTCGTAAACCACGATCGGCGGTCACGCAGCACCGTCGGGACGCGGGCGGGCCGCGAAGTTGCGAGTCTCCCGCCAAACGTTACTGCCTGACCGCAAAGGCGGCCGTGCGCATCGCCATGCGTCGTCTTCTACGCCGCTCACCTTAAGCCGGAATGAACACTCGGTATGACTCGCAAGCGATCGGCGAATTGTTCGAGAAATCAAAGCTGTCGGTTCTTGACAGCCTTGTCGGCAACCGGCTTGGTTGGGAAGCACGTCTGTCGCGGGGCCGCGCGCCTCTCCCGCAGCGGCCGCCAATGTGGACCCGGACCAACTCCAACAAGGGCAGCAAGACTATGAAGATCCTGGTGGTCGGCGGCGCCGGGGCGATGGCGAGCGGGACGGTGCGCGATCTGGCATCGCCGCTGCACACGCGCATCAGCGAAATCGTGATCGCGGACCAGTCGATCGAACGCTGCGAAGCGCTCGCACGGCAGATCGGCGATCCGCGCCTACGGCCCGTGAGGCTCGACGTGCGCGACCGCGAACAACTCGCAACGCTGCTGCAGCAGGCCGACTTCTGCATCAACGCGGTGCCCACGCTGCTCGGCCATCAGATGGCGATCTTCGAGGCCTGCCTGGCGGCGCGCAAACCCTACGTGGACTATGGCGGCCTCGGCGTCTTCACGGTCGAGCAGAAGAAGCAGCACGCCGCGTGGCAGCAGGCCGGCGTCGCCGCCGTACTCGGCCTCGGCGCCGATCCCGGGATCTCGAACATGCTGTGCAAGGCGGTGGCCGAGCGGCTCGACCGCATCGATCGCATCAACCTCTACTGGGCGGCCGAGAACCTGGCGCCGGAGAGCCCGGTGCTGGTGCCGCCCTACAGTCTGCGCACCGTGCTGGCGGAATATGCCAATCCATCCCAGCAGTTTCTCGACGGCAAGCTCACGGAGATGCCGCCGCAGAGCGGACGGGAGATGCTGCTGTTGCCGGCGCCGTGGGGCAGGACCGAGTTCATGCACACGCAGCACTCCGAGCCGCTGACCGTGCCGTTCGCCGAGGGCATCCGCGACAAGGGCATCCGCGAATTCACCTGGAAACTGCGTCTGCCGGCGCGCGAGCACGAGGCCTGGGTGGCCCTCTGCAAGGCCGGCTTCGGCGATTTCGAGGACGCGCTGGAGATCGGCGGCGCTGCCATCAAACCGGCGGATTTCCTGGACGCGCTGATCAAGCGCCATATCGCGCGCAACGGTCGCCGGATTCCGGAGCCGCAGATCCACGAGCTCCATCTCGCCATCGGCGAGGGCACGCGCCGCGGCAAGCCTACCACGCTCAACTGCGCGGTCATCGGCAGCCCCCATCCGGCCCACGCCGGCTACTCCGACCCCGGAACCTCGATGGGTCTTTCCATCGGAGTCAAGCTGATGCTGGAGATGCCGATGACGCCGGGCGTATGGGGACCCGAGGAGTATTTCCCGGTCGCGCCATTCTTCGAGGAGCTGCGCCAGCGCCATTTCACGATAGCCGAGGATATTGCGGTTCAGCGCCTGCCCTGAAATCTGACAAGCGACGTTACGGTTTGACGGTTCATCGACGACGCCGGCGTCGATTTCGCCGTATTCCGTGCAGGCGCCGATGATCCCGGAGTCGAAGACGATCAGCTATCAGCCCCACTGAGATCCAGTTTCACCGCGCCAGAGCGCGAGGAAATTCGCGGCGCCGTCGGATCTTTGCGCCGAAGACTCCAAGCGGATCCCCCGCCCGATCATGGCTTATCTGTGACAGGCCCTGTCAGCCTTCTGTCAGCTTCACCATGATACATAGGCGCGATGACGATCCGAATATCGCCGTCAGAGTGCGCTTCCCTTCGAGAGAAGCGCGTTCAAACAAACCGAGTCCCCCCGCAATATAGGAGTTCGCCCATGTATCGCGCATTCGCTTTCGCCGCTCTTGCCCTTCTGATTGCCGGACCGGCCATGGCCGATACCACCTGCAGCACCGCACCGGCGGCGAAATTCAAGCCCAAGGCGACGCTGGAGTCGCAGCTCACGGCCGAAGGCCTCACCGTTCGCCGGATCAAGCTCGAGAATGGCTGCTACGAAGTCTATGCGGTCGACCAGTCCAACAAGAAGGTGAACGCCGCCTATAACGCCGAGACCCTCGA
>JBGPEQ010000375.1:0-4737 GCA_041482855.1 Dongiaceae bacterium
ACCGAGCCCTCGACATGGGTGACCTCGCCGGCAAAGCAGCGCAGCACATGGACGATGGCATCGACCTCGCGGATGTTGGCGAGAAACTGGTTGCCGAGGCCTTCGCCCTTGCTGGCGCCGCGCACCAGGCCGGCGATGTCGACGAAGCCGAGCTGGGTCGCCACGATCTTGGCCGACTTGGCGAGGCGGGCCAGCACCTCCAGCCGCTCGTCGGGAACGGCGACGCGGCCGACGTTCGGCTCGATCGTGCAGAACGGATAGTTGGCCGCCTGCGCCGCCGCCGTCGCTGTCAGCGCGTTGAAGAGCGTGGACTTGCCGACGTTGGGCAGCCCGACGATGCCGCATTCGAAGCCCATGGGAAGCTCTCAGCTCTCAGCCATCAGCTCTCAGCATCGGGCGGCCGCCGCGGTTCGTCCGCTGGCGGCTGAGAGCTGACAGCTGACGGCTTCTCTTTGGGCGGACGTGGGTTCATGACGATGTCGACCTTGCTCATGAAGCGGTTGGCGTCGCCGGCGACGAGCAGGGGGATGGCGTCGGCCACGGCTTCCACGAGCTTCTCGACCAGGGGCATCTCCTCCTTGGAGAAGGGGCGCAGCACGTGGTGGATCACCAGCTCGGGGATGCCGGGGTGGCCGACGCCGAGACGCACGCGCCAGTAGTCGGGGCCGAGATGGGCGTCGATGCTGCGCAGGCCGTTGTGGCCGCCGGAGCCGCCGTCCTGCTTCACGCGCACTTTGGTAAAGGCGAGGTCGATCTCGTCGTGGATCACGATCACCTGCTCCGGCGGCAGCTTGTAGAAGTGGGCGGCGGCGGCCACGGACTCGCCGGACAGGTTCATGTAGGTCTCGGGCTTGAGGACTGCGACCTTCTCGTCGGCGATCGTGCCGTCGGCCGTCACGCCCTTGAACTTGGCCCGGAAGGGGCCGAAGCCATGGCGGCGGACGATCGCGTCCGCCGCCATGTAGCCGATGTTGTGCCGGTCGTCCGCATGGCCCGGACCGGGATTGCCCAGGCCGACGAGCAGCAGCATTGCCGGTTACTTCTTGCCCTTCTTCTCGGCGGGGGCCTTGGGTGCCGCTGCCGCCGGCGCGCCCTTGGCGGCTGCCGGGGCCGCGCCCTTGCCCGCTGTCGGCGCCGCGCCCTTGCCCGCTGCTGGCGGTGCGCCAGGTGCGGCGCCGGGAGCAGCTCCCGGAGCGGCGCCCGCCACAGCACCCTCGACCGTGCCTTCGGGAGCGGCGGCCGCAGCTACGGCATCCGCCGCGGCCTTTTCCTCGGCCTCGGTCGTCTGCACGGTCGGCGGCGCGATGGTGGCGATGGTGAAGTCGCGCTCGGTGATCGCGGGACGCACGCCCGCGGGCAGCTTCACCATGCTGATATGGATGCTGTCGCCGATCTCCAGGCCCTCGACGTCGACGACGATGGCGTGCGGGATCTCGCCGGCCTGGCAGAAGACGTCGATGTCGTGGCGCACGACGTTGAGCACGCCGCCGCGCTTGATGCCGGGCGACAGCCCTTCGTTCTTGAAGTTCACGGGCACATGCACGCGCACCCGCGTCTTGTCGGTGACGCGCATGAAATCGACATGGATCGGCAGGTCGGTGACCGGATCGAAATGCACGTCGCGCGGCAGCACGCGCTCGCTCTTGCCGTCGACCTTGAGGTCGAAGAGGGTGGTGTAGTAGCCGGCCTTGTGCAGCTCGCGGTCGAGCTCGCGCGGCTCGAGCGAGATCAGCGTGGGCGTGGACTTGTCGCCGTAGACGACGGCGGGGACCCGACCGGCACGGCGTGTGGCGCGGGCGGCCCCCTTTCCGGCCCGCTCCCGCAGCTCGGCGGTCAAGCTGTGGACATCAGTCATCGCTGGTTCCTCATCGATTGAAAGTGCGCCGGCCTCCAGGGGTGCCCGACGCCGCAAAGGCGGCAGCTTATAGGGGATCGCCGGCCGGCTGACAACCGTTCGGCGGGCGGGGAGGGTCGACTCGTGAAACGCGAAATTCAAGGCTGTCGTATTTTGCGTAGGCCGGTTGGCGCGATCTCTCAGTCTTTCAAAGGCTGGCGATTATCGAACAATATGGGAACTCACCTTGCCCTATGCAAGACAGAATCCGCTGCAATGTTGGACCTCGCGGAACGAACCTGCGCCTGCAGTGTTCCTCCCGCGCAACGGAGAATTTCCCGGCCGTCCCGGCGACTCCAAGGGGGTCGGCCGGCCCGGCCATTCGAGGTCAACTCACGAGGATGAGGATCGTCATGAACTGGAAAGCAGGTATCTACACGTTGGCGGCGGTGGCAATGATCGCCGCCGGCCCGGCCTGGGCGGGATGCTCGGCCAGCGACAAGATCGACGGCTCGACCGCCGACCAGGCCAAGCACAAGATTGAGGCTGCCGGCTACAAGCAGGTAACCGACCTGAAGAAGGGCTGCGACAACTATTGGCACGGCATCGCGATGAAGGATGGCGCTTCCGTCGGGGTGGTCGTATCGCCGACAGGCGAGGTGATGACAGAGGGCAGCTGACACGGGCGACTCTGGCAACGGCTGGGCGCGCCACGCGCGCGCACCAGCCGGCGCTGCCCACGCTGCTTCGGGCGCACACGGATACGAAGTGAGCGGAGACGTGCCCCGTCGGGCTTCTTCAGGGAGTGCCGGGCGGACCCTTCATGCACTCGACGAAGGCCAGGGCTGCGTTGATGAAGTTGCCCCAGATCAGGCCGAAATTCGAGGGGTGCCCGCCGCCCCGGACGGCATTGTTCGCCGCCTGCAGCTTCTTCGTATATTCCGTCTGCAGGGGAAGGCATCGGGGCGGAACGGCCGATTCGGTCGTCAGCTTCTTGATGGCCTGCCGGATGATGTCCAATGTCGCACCGTCCGCCGCAGCCCGCCGTCCGGGAGGGATTGCGAGAAGACTGATGAGTTTCTCAAGGTTCGTGGGAGGCACCGGTACCCCCGCAGCGTTGTGCCTGACCGAATATGCCAACAACTCCCTACAAGAACACTTCCCGCCTGTCAATCGGCGCGCCGGGCCGGCGGAGATTTCAGTGCGGAAGTGGGGTCGGAGTGGATGGGGTATCACGCGTACAGCGCCGAGCGGAGCTGGCGGCCGGTCGCGCATACCCCATTCCGGGTGTCCCGTTCGCGCGTGGGCCATCGCCAGGCGGCCAGCACGGTCGCAGTAGCGGCGCCGGCGATCTGCGCGAGGATGAAGCCGGGGGCGTCGAATAAAGGGGAATTACGGTGATGGGGTGGACGGCGCCCACCCCATCACCGTAATTCCGAAGTACCTGGGCGGCGCTTCGGAGCAGGATTTGGTGCCGCTGTCGAAATCACTGCATGACGCGTTCCACAGTGGATTGGACAAGATCTTGCCGCGGCAGTGGGGAACTACTTATTACGAAGGACTTGATCAAGCAGCTAGACAGCAAGTACTCGGAGACCTCGCGGCGTACACCAAAGCATTCGATGCCAAGTATGGCACGCAGCTTTACGATGCGATGATTCGCAATGGGTTCCCTGGGCCATGATCGAGAACTTGAAGCCGATTGATTCGCTTACGGTGGCCGACTTGGCGGCCAATCCGGTTTGGCAGTACACGAACCGCGACGGAGCTGGCGAGATGTTTGCGCGCGCCGTCAAGAAAATTCCAGTCAAGAACTTGACGGGGAAAGTGATTGGCACGCAGGTTCGCTTTGCGAACGGCTCACTGGCATGGGCGCTCATTGGAAACCTCGACGTCGGCAATCCGCGGTTGACCGAGCACTTCCTGACTCTCTCGATCGAACGCGGTGGCGGGTGGTTTGCGCTCGCTCGTTATCACGACCACGACTTTGCGGATCGAGGTCCGGAGGCGCTTTCGCGATTCCTTGGTCTGCGGGTCGACGATGTGTTCCCGATCTTTTTCGACGTTCGGGAGTATGCGCAAGGGGACCCTACGGCGCTCGCTGGTAGCGTTCCAAAGGAGCCCCGAGAGAGGCTCTCGCGGGCCGACATCATCGGGATGGCAGTCCCATAGATTAGAGTGAATAAATAGGGTTGTAGTGTATTCGATTTGACGTGCGCGGAGCGGCCGTATCTCGTCTGGATAGCGCTAGCGGATGGTTTCCTGTGCCGCGCTCCGTGCCTTGCGGTCGCGCACGGGCCACAGCCAGAACGCGAGGGCGGTGGCAGCGGCGGCGCCAGCGATCTCCGCCAGGATGAAGCCGGGCGCGTCTACCGGGCGGATGCCGGCGAAGCTGTCGGTGAGCGAGCGGGCGATGGTCACGGCTGGGTTGGCGAAGGAGGTCGAGGAGGTGAACCAGTAGCCGGCGGTGATGATGAGGCCGACGGCGTAGGGCACCGCCTTGGGTTCGGCGCGCAGGCAGCCGATGATCGTCAGGAGCAAGGCGAAGGTGGCGACGATCTCGCCGGTCCAGACGCCGAGGCCGGTGCGGATGTGGGTGGAGGCCTGGATCAGCGGCTCGCCGAACATCAGATGGGCGAGCAGGGTGCCGGCGATGGCGCCGGCGATCTGCACGGGGACATAGGCGGCGCATTCGTTCCAGGGGAGGGCGCGCTGGAGCGCGAAGCCGGCGCTCACCACCGGGTTGAAGTGGGCGCCGGAAATGGGGCCGAAGACGAGGATCAGCACGGGCAGCGCGGCGCCGGTGGCGAGCGTGTTGCCGAGGAGCGCGATGGCGTCGTTGCCGCCGGCGAGGCGCTCGCCCATGATGCCCGAGCCGACGACGACGGCGACCAGCAGCGCCG
>JBGPEQ010000376.1:0-4736 GCA_041482855.1 Dongiaceae bacterium
AGCGGTGCATCCAGATGCGGTCGCCGAGCAGCAGATGGTTGAGTGTTCCATGCAGCGAGCCGAAGAAGGCGCCACGATCGGCGCGGTAGTCGGCATCCCCGATCCTCGCGGCCGCCTCGTACAGCCGCTCGTTCACCCAGGCGTTATAGGCCGCCAGCATCTCGAACTCAGTCTTCATGGTCATCGCCCTCCGTCCGCAGGCGCCTCCCTTAACACGACCGCCGAAACAATTGAAACGCCGCGCGCCGCCGCGCGACATGAACGCGCAACGTTGCGCCGCTAGCTTGACCGCACAGAACCCACGCCTCCGAAATCCCGCACGTGCAATCGATGTCCGAACAGTCCAACAAGCAACTTGCGCTGGCTTATGTCGATGCCTTCAATCGCGCCGATATCCCCGCGCTGAGCGCGCTCTTCTCCGACGACGCCTTCGTCTACGGCGTGCTCGGCGGCGGCCTCGATCAGGTCGTCCCGATCTGGCGCGAGCTTCATGCGGCCTTCGCGCCCCGCCTGGAGATCGAATCCATGGCCGCCGAGGGCGATACCGTGGCCGCGCGCTATCGCGAGCGCGGCCGCTTCGTCGGCCCCTTCCGCGGCCATGCACCGACCGGCAGGTCGTTCGAGCTGGTCGCCATGGAATGGTTCGTCATGAAGGAAGGCAAGATCTACCGCCGCTGGGGCGTGCGCGATTCCGCCTCCCAGTCGCGCCAGATGGGCATCCCGCTGAACTAGTCGGCGCCCATCTCCTTGCTCATATGCACGAGCACGCGGTCGGGCAGCTGCTCGCGGAGCGTCTCGCTGTAGCCGAGCCGGCGATAGAGCGCGATGTTGCCTTCCATGCGCGCGTTGGTGAACAGCCGCACTTCCGACCGCTGCAGTTCGCGAGCGCGCGCCTCGGCGAACGTCATCAGGCGGCGGCCGAGTCCGCGCTGCTGATGCGCCGGCGCCACCGCCACGCTCCAGACCATCACATGATCCGCTTGCACATCGAGCGCCAGCGAGGCCACCGCCTCGCCCGTCGGGCCGTCGACGATCCAGATTTCCTGCTCGGATAGCAGCCGCCCCCAATCGGCCGTCATCGGCATCGGCTCGCGCCCAATGACCGGGACATGCCGCGCATAGGCCGACCGCGCCAGCGCCGTCAGCTTGTCCGCATCCTCGGCTGTCGCGCGCCGCAACGCAGGCTCGCTCATGTCCATTCTCCCGGCACGGACGGACAGTCTAGTCTCTCATTCACCGGCCGCGATATGATTGCCGGCCGCCATCTGAAATCCGGAGCCTCCGCCATGCTCAAGCTCGACCCGCAGACCCGCGACCGGCTGAAGACCGTCAGCACCGCCACCCTCACCACCTGCCTCTTCAAGCGCGGCCTGCGCAACCAGTTCCTGCAGGACGTCCATCCGCTCAATCCCGCCGCCGGGCCCATGGTCGGCGAAGCCTACACGCTCCGCTATATCCCCGCCCGCGAGGACCTCAATCCCATCACCGTGTTCCAGGACCGCAACCACCCGCAGCGCAAGGCGATCGAGGAATGTCCGCCCGGAGCCGTCCTCGTCATCGACAGCCGCAAGGATGCGCGCGCCGCCTCGGCCGGCGGGATTTTGGTCACGCGCCTAATGAAGCGCGGCGTTGCCGGCGTGGTCACTGACGGCGGCTTCCGCGATTCGCCGGAGATCGCCACGCTCGCCATCCCCGCCTACCACCACCGTCCGTCGGCCCCAACGAACATCACGCATCACCAGGCCATCGACATGAACGTCCCCATCGGCTGCGCCGACGTGGCGGTCTTTCCCGGCGACGTGATGGTCGGCGATGCCGAAGGCGTGGTCGTCATCCCCGCCGCGCTTGCCGACGCGATCGCTGCCGAAGCCGTGGAGATGACGGTATTCGAAGACTTCGTCACGGAGCAGGTCCTGCAAGGCCGCTCCATCCTCGGCCTCTACCCCGCCACCGAGGAGCAGGCCCGCACCGATTTCGCCGCCTGGCGCAAGGCAAAGGGGCGATAGCGGCGCCTTGCCGCCGCCAACGAAACATGCGCAGGCTCGCGCACCGACGGAACATGACCCTGAAGATCCCAATCTTGTGCAAGAATGGCTTCGGCCTGCTGCTTCTTTCTCTGTTGGCGCTCGCGCGGGCCGCAGCGGCCGACGATTTCGGAGTCACCTTCCAGCCGCCGCCCGGCTGGTCGCCGGTCCCGGTCGAGGACAGTCGCGGCTTTTCTCCGCCCGGCCCGCCGCCCGGTACCTTCATGATGCTGATCGTCTCGCACGCCGATACGCTGGCGGCGCAGACGTTCCGCGCGTGGTACGATCGCCAACTGGCCCTTGCCGACCTGCAGATCGTGGAACGCGGCGAGGTCATCGAGGGCTCGGCGCACGGGCTGCAGTTTCTGGTGACCACGCGGATGGCGCAGGATCCCCAGGCCGGACGCATCCAGGTGCTCTTCTACGGCATCTCGTCCGGCCGGCAGGCGGCGCTCGCGATCATGATGACGAACAGCGGCGCTCTCTCGCAGCAGCACATGCCCGTCGTCAGGGCCTTCTTCGACAGCCTGGGTTTCGCCGCCGCGGTTGCCGCACCCGCCGCACCGGAAACGCCGGCCGTACCGCCGGCGGCTGCGGCGGCGCCGATTCCACCGGCCGCCTTGGGCGATGGCGGCCCGCAGGGGCTGTTCTATCAGGTGCGCGTCACCGGCATCCAGCAGATGCAGGTGGAGGCGCGCATCTTCCTGCCGGAAAACCGCATCCTCCGATTCTTCCCCGCTCACGGCGGCGATCAGGCCGACCTGACGATTTGCGCCACCGTGCCGGACCGGTGCGGCAGCTATCAGCTGGAGGGTGCGGAGATGCGCATCCGTTGGGACAACGGCGCGGCGCAGCAGCTGGCGTTCGCCCGCACCGAAAAGGGGTTCTCGCTCGACGGCGACGAGTTCAAGCCGGCCGGCCCGACGTCGGCCGCGGCGCTGGTCGGCGCCTGGTCGACGATCGGCGGCAACAGGGTCCGCTTCGACGGCGATGGCCGCTATCAATGGGGCGCCGGCGAGGCCGGCAGCGCGAAGCTGATCGGCACCTACGAGCTTCACGGCCTCACCCTCACGGTCCATCGATCCGACGGCGCCGCTGAATCCCACACCCTGTTCGCCACCGGCGATCGCGGCGAGGCCATCTGTCTCGACGGCGATTGGTACGTGCGGGAATGATCTCCGCTTCTTTGATCTTTTCCGTCGCGCCCGCTAAGCCGGGACTATTCGATCGAGTTACAATTGGAATTGTCACCCCCGCGAAAGCGGGGGTCCAGGGCAGGCGACAGAGCGGTTGCTCTGGATTCCCGCTTTCGAGGCTGTGAGGAAATTCCTAGAGGCGCTGGATCAGCATCGCGCGTCCTTCGAGACGCGCCCTTCGGGCGCTCCTCAGGATGAGGTAGACTATTGGTGGCATTAAGAAAACTCCTCATCCTGAGGAGGCCGCGAAGCGGCCGTCTCGAAGGACGCGCGATGCTGGCCCAGCGCCTCTAGGGATTTCCTCACAGCCTCTTGCGCGGGAATGACAATTCATGTGTGTCCCAAGTTACGAATTCCTGCTTAGGCTCTTGGCAGACGACCTATCTGCTCCTCCGGACCTGAGGCGGAGATATGTTCGACCAATTCGTCAATCAGCTCAGGTCTTGATTTCAATCGCCCGACGCAATCGAGCGCTTTCAATCGCGGCATCGACAATGATGTTTCCCCGCAATCCGTCGCTGAAGCTCGGATATGACGAATCTTCGCCGCGCATGGCGCGCCAAGCGGCGTCTATGACATAGCGAAATGCGTCAAGATATCCTTCCGGATGTCCCATGGGAGCCGCCACGATCCCGCCGGTCTCCGCTGGCAGGCGCGCCGGATCTCGATGGCGCAAGGCTTTATCCCCCCGTGATCGGTCGGTAAAGCAATCGGCGGTCTCTTGGCACCAATCGAAGCCCCCCTTCGAGCCATCGATGGAAAGGACGATGTGATTCGGATTGCCGGGCGATGCCGGAAACACCGTCACAGACCCGCAGGCGCCATCCGAGAGCCGGAACAGCAGATCAGCGTGATCTTCGAGACCAACCTCGACCTCGACGCCACCGTCCCTGAGTTCCTTCCCGTGTGATGGCCGAGGCCCCTCGCCCGGCAGGCCACGCCAAACACGGCGGCGTTGATGCGTCGTGAACTGGCTACAGAGCTCGACGAACCTGCTGCCGGTGACATGCTCGACGAGGTCGAACCAATGGACGCCATAGTCGAGCAGGACGAATGCCGGACCGCACATGCCCGGTGTGAAGTGCCACACGTACTTTGCCGGATCTAACACGTCGTGGGATAGATATTCGCCGCAGACACGGCGAAGGTCGCCGAAGCGCGCGGACTTCACCGCAAGCCGCAACTCCCGGATCGCCGAATAGCCACGATAGCAATAGCCGACCACCCCGATCCTGGCGGCCTTTTCCGCCGCTTCCACCATCCGCGCCGCATCGTCGCCCGTGGTCCCGAGCGGCTTCTCGCAGAAGACATGGGCGCCGGCCTTCAGCGCGGCAATCGTGTGCTCCTTGTGCAGAAAATTCGGTGAGCACACATGGACGACGTCCGGCCGTTCGGCCCGGAGCATCGCGGTAAGATTCTCGTATGCTTGGCCGACAGGCAGCGACTGCGCGCCGGCGAGCGTCCTGCCGCATACCGCGACGACCTGACCGCCGATCTGCTCGATCAGCGCCGCATG
>JBGPEQ010000377.1:0-4720 GCA_041482855.1 Dongiaceae bacterium
AGTTCGTCTCGGTACGCGGCGTGACGAAACGCTTCGGCGAGCTCGAGGTGCTGACGCACGTCGATCTCGCGGTGCCGAAGCACGGCGTCGTCTCGCTGATCGGCGCGTCCGGGTCCGGGAAGTCCACGCTGCTCCGCTGCATCAACTATCTGGAGAAGCCGACCGCCGGCCACATCTATATCGACGGCAAGCTGATCGGCGAGAAGCAGACCAATGGCGGCTACGTCCATCTGAGCGACCGCGAGCTGGCCAAGGAGCGCCAGGAGATCGGCTTCGTCTTTCAGCGCTTCAACCTGTTCCCGCATCTGACCGCCCTCGGCAACGTCACCATCGCGCCGCAGAAGGTGCTGGGCCTGGCGCGCGAGGAGGCCGAGGCGCGCGGCCGCGAGATGCTGACCAAGGTCGGCCTCGCCCACAAGATCGACGAATATCCGGAGCGCCTCTCCGGCGGCCAGCAGCAGCGCGTCGCCATCGCCCGCGTGCTCGCCATGCAACCCAAACTCATGCTGTTCGACGAGGCCACCTCCGCCCTCGATCCCGAGCTGATCGGCGAGGTGCTGCGCGTCATGCGCCAGCTGGCGGAGGAGGGGCGCACCATGGTCATCGTGACCCACGAGATCCAGTTCGCCGGCGAGGTCTCCGACCGCGTCATCTTCATGGACGGCGGCAAGATCGTCGAGCAGGGCCCGCCGCGCGACGTGCTGCTCAATCCGCAGCTGCCGCGCACGCGCGAGTTCCTCAAGCACATCCAGGAACGCTAGTGGAGCCGAAACCGGTCGCCACGGGGTTCTTCGAGGTGCTGGATCAGAAAGGCTGGCACTTTCTGACGAGTCTGCTGGGCGGCTTGCCGGAGACGGTCAGCGTTGCCGTCGGTTCCCTGCTGTTTGCGCTGGTTGTCGGACTCGTCATCGCGCTCATGCGCCTGTCGCGGTGGCGGCTGCTTCGGTTTCCGGCCGTCGCCTATGTCGAATTCTTCCGCGGTACGCCGGCATTGGTGCAGCTTTTCGTCATCTACTTCGGTTTTCCCGATATCGGCTATCAGCCTTCGCCCTTTCAGGTGGCGATCGTCGGCCTCGGCCTGAATGCCGCCGCCTATCTTTCCGAGATCTACCGGGCCGGCATCGAGGCGATACACCGGGGCCAGATGGAGGCGGCGCTGTCCCTCGGCATGACGCCGATGCGCGCCATGCGCTACATCGTTCTGCCCCAGGCGATCCGCACCATGCTGCCGCCGATCACCAACATCTCGATCGTTCTGCTCAAGGATACAGCGCTTATCTTCACTGTCGGCGTGGTCGAGATCATGGCGATAGCCCGCCAGCAAGTGACGGATTCTCTGCAAAGCCATGTCATCTATCTCATGGCTGGCGCCATCTATCTCTGCATGACCATCCCGATGGCGCGCGTGGCGGCCCGCCTGGAGCGGGCGAAGCGGGCCTGGCAGTAGGGCGGGGCGAGGTCTCCATGCTCCAGCTCCCCGGCATCTACGCGGAAAACATCCATCGGTGGTTGCCCGAGCTGCTGTACTATTCGTTGACCACCCTTAACATCGCCTGGGCTTCGTTTGTGCTGGCGGTGCTGATCGGCTTGGTGTTCGCGCTTTTGCGGACGTCGCGCTCGCAACTGCTGCGCGCCGTGGCGGTTGGCTACATCGAAGTGGCGCGCGGCCTGCCGATCGTCGTGGTCCTTTACATCGTCTACTATGTGCCGCCCCAACTCATGCCAGGTCTCGATTGGCGGTGGTTGAACACCTACCTCGGCGCCGTGCTCGGCCTGGGCATTCACGGCGGTGCCATCCTGGCCGAAGTCTTCCGTTCGGGCATCGAGGCCCTGCACAAGGGCCAAATGGAGGCGGCGCTCACGCTCGGCATGACTCCGGCCAAGGCCATGGCCTATATCATCCTGCCCCAAGCGCTCCGCATCGTCCTGCCGCCGGTCGCCAACTACGCCATCGGCCTGCTGAAGGACACCTCGCTGTGTTCGCTGATCGGCGCCAACGAGCTGATGAACGACGCCAAGAGCATCGCCTTCGCCGAATACCAGCCGATGGCCGTCTTCGTCCTGGCCGCCGGCATCTATTTCGTCATGAGCTACCCGCTGTCGCTCGGCGTGCGCTACATGGAAGCGCGCATGAATCTCGGCCGGTAATCGCAGTCGCACAACAGAGGCATCATGAAAGTCGTCAAGCTCGAAGCCATCCCCGTCCGCATCCCCTATAAGCGCGTCGAGGCCAGCTCGCTGATCGCACGCGGCGGCGTCGCCGACGTGCTGGTCAAGGTCACCACCGAGGACGGCATCGTCGGCTGGGGCGAATGCACCCGCGCCGCCGACGTGCCGGGCATCGAAAGCGCGGTCAACGCCATGGCGCCGCTGGTCGTCGGCCGCAGCGCCTGGGACCGCGAGATCATGCAGCGCGAGCTCGCGGTCTATGCCGTCTGGGCGTTCCAGCCGATGACCGCCAACTTCGCCTTCGCCGGCATCGACATGGCGCTGTGGGACGCCTGCGGCAAGGCCTGCGGCCAGCCGCTCTATCGCCTCTTCGGCGGCGCCATGCGCGAGGAGGTCGACTACTTCTACTACATGGAGTGGGGCACGCCGAAGGAGATCGCGAAGCAGGCCAAGGACGGCGTGAAGAAGGGCTACCGCGCCTACTACATCAAGGCCGGCGTCGACGAGCGCAAGGAGGAGGCGATGCTGGAGGCCCTGCGCGACGGCATCGGCCCCGAAGGCCTGATCCGCATCGACGTGAACCAGGCCTGGGACATGCCCACGGCCGTCCGGCTGCTCAAGCGCTGGCATGAGAAATTCACGATCGATTTCGTCGAGGCCCCGGTCCGCATCGACCCCATCGAAAACAATCTCGACCTCATGAAGCAGGTCGACGTGCCCATCTGCGTCAACGAGGGCCTGTGGCGCGAGGCCGACGCCTGGCGCATCATCAAGTCGCGCGGCGGCCACTATCTCTGCTTCTCGCAATACTGGGTCGGCTCGCTCGCGCGCTGGCACATGATGTGCCACGCCGGCCACCAGGAGGGCTGGCTGGTCTGCAAGCACACCCACGGCGAGTTCGGCCTCACCGCCGCCGCCGGCCAGCACATCATGCTGACCATCCCCAACGCCTGCCTCGGCCACCAGCAGACCGCGCAGATGATGGCGGACGATATTCTCACCGAGCCCATCCCCATCGCCGACGGCCCGCGCTGGGGCCGCATCGACGGCCCCGGCCTCGGCGTCGAGGTCGATGAGGACAAAGTCGCGAAGTACCACGCGGCGTACCGCAAGTACGGCGAGTTCCCGACCTATGTGGGCAAGCTGGCGGCGGGCGGCAGAAGCAGGTCGAAACGCTCGTAGGGGCGAGCGGCGCTCGCCCACCTTGCGGCGCGCTCGAGCTTCGAGCAGGGAACGCGACGAATCCCGCCCCGCGTAAACCATAGCCTGCCCGCCGGCGCGGCGAAGGACCCGGAGATTCCTGGTTAATGCGACCGCCGTCACTGCGCGGCCATGGCCGCCACACTATTTGTTAACCCGCTTATGGTGCCATGGCGTGGCGCTGCGGCCGCGCCGGTTCCGCGCACCAGGATCGGGAGATGGGAAGCATGTCGAGAAAAATTGCCGTCGTCTCTGCTCTTGCCGTCATGGCCCTGGCCGCGCTGCCGACCGCGCTCGATGGCGATCATGAGGGTCGCGACTCCGGCCCCCGCGCCGATCAAGCGACGAGGACCGTCTATCGCGGCGGTTGGGACGGCAACGGGCCGGATCTGTTCGGCGCCGTGGAGGAAGACCGGGATCCGCACGTCCTCTATCGCGTCGGCCGCGGCGGCTGGGACGGCAACGGCCCGGATGCGCTCGGCACCCGGCTTGCGGAAACGACCGCCGCAGGCAATCTCGACCGGCTCGTCCTCCAGGCGATCGAGCTGCCGAATGGCGAGCTGATCGCCGTCGCGAAGGACTAGGCGCGCGCCGATCGGGGACCTCCAGGGAGCTCGCGATCGGGCTCTGTTTGTCTCGATGACACGCCTCGGAAAGGCACTGCTTGCAGCACTCGCTCTGCTCGCGGGCATTCCAGCGATTCCTGCCGGCGCGGGTCACGCTCCGCGGATCGAGGTCACGCAAGAAAAATTCAGAATCGACCTGGGTGACGGTCGCGTCGTGGCGGGGGCCGATCTCGTCGGCGTCATCCTTCATCTGCGCGATGGGGCGGGCAAGCCGCTTGCCATCCGCATCGATTCCGTGACCTCGCCATCCGAACAGCCGGCGTCCGGCCTCGAACTCTACGGCCTGTCGCGGCGCGATGCGCAGGGCGCCTGGTCGCCGCTATGCAAGCCCGGCGCGGACGGCCGCGCCCTCGGATTTCCGCTTCCGGCAGCGACGCCGTCAGACGAAGATGTCGCCGCGGATGGCGGCGGGTTCTCGATCGCCTGCACGGCCGGCGCGCGCGGCAAGTGCGTGATGCTCGGCTACCGGCCCTGGGCGGCCGCGGCGAACGGCCAGTCCCTGCGGCCCTATTTCGAGGCCTGCGCCCGGATGGTGCGGGCCGACTATTGCGGCGACGGCCGGTCCTATACCCGGCCGGGCATACGCATCGACATGTGGGATAGCGCCGGCATCCAGACGGCCCAGACCGACATGCCCTTCGAAGCTGCCTGGGGGCCGAACGGCGCCGTGTGTCTCACGAAGGTGCGCGTGCCAGCCATATCGAGCTTGGCAGACGTTCTCGCCG
>JBGPEQ010000378.1:0-4678 GCA_041482855.1 Dongiaceae bacterium
CTGGGTCGATCGCCAGGTCGCAAGCCTCGAGCGCATGTTCGTCGCAACCTCTGCCGATCTCGGCTTCACGGTCGAGCGCGTGCTGGCCGATGGCCGCAACGAGACGACCTCCTCGCAGGTCCTCTCGGCCGTCGGCGTGCAACTGGGCGACCCGATCTTTTCCGTCGACCTCGAAGCGGCGCGCGCGCGGCTGCTGACGCTGCCTTGGGTCGCGACGGCGACCATCGAACGACGCCTGCCGGACACCTTGTACGTCCGCATCACCGAGACGGCACCGCTGGCGCTCTGGCAGCAGCAGCAGCGGCTCCACCTGTTGGGTCGCGACGGCCGCGTCATCGCCGGCGCTGCCATCGAGCGCTTCGCCAACCTGCTGGTCGTCGTCGGGCCGGACGCGCCCGAACATGCCGGCGCGCTCCTGGACATGTTGGCGAGCCAGCCGGAGCTGCGCAAACGCGTGACCGCCGCGATCCGCATCGGCGGCCGGCGCTGGAACCTGCGCATCGACAACGGCATCGACGTCAAGCTGCCGGAGGAGAACAGCGACTCCGCCTGGACCGAGCTCGGCCGGCTCGAACGCGACTACGGCATCCTCGGGCGCGACCTCACGGTCATCGATCTGCGCCTTCCCAACCAGCTGCAGGTGCATCTGGCGCCGGCCGCGCTCGCGCGCGAGCCGGTGAAAGGCAACGACACGTGAGCGACGGACAGCGGATGAAGAACGGAACGGGCAATGAAGCCGGCGGAGTTCAACTGGTCAACGGGTGGAGCAGGATGAGAAAGGCGAGACATATGCCGCGCGGCGGCCTCATCGCCGGGCTCGATGTCGGCACCTCCAAGATGTGCTGCTTCATCGCGCGCGTCGGCGACGAGGGCCATCCGCAGGTCATCGGCATCGGCCACCAGATCTCCCACGGCCTCAAGAGCGGCGCCATCGTCGACATGGAGGCGGCCGAGCGCGCCATCCTCACGACCGTCCACGCCGCCGAGCAGATGGCCGGCGAGACCATCCGCGACGTCGTCGTCAACGTCTCCGGCGGCCATCCGGCCTCGCAGACCATCGGCGTCGACGTCGACATCGCCGGCCACGAGGTCGGCGACTCCGACCTCAGGCGCGCCCTCGATCACGGCAACCAGCACAATGGCGGCGACGACCGCCGCCTCATCCACTCGATTCCCGTCGGCTACACGATCGACGGCAGCCGCGGCATCCGCGATCCCCGCGGCATGTATGGCGAGCGGCTCGGCGTCGCCATGCACCTGGTCACCGCGGCCGCCGGCCCGCTGCGCAATCTGCAGACCTGCATCGAGCGCTGCCATCTCGACATCCAGTCGCTGGTCATCGCGCCCTACGCCTCCGGCCTGGCGACGCTGGTGGAGGACGAGGTCGATCTCGGCGTCACCGTCATCGACATGGGCGGCGGCACCACCACCATCGCCGTCTTCTTCGACGGCCACGTGATCTACACCGACAGCATCCCGATCGGCGGCGGCCACGTCACCAACGACATCGCCCGCGGCCTGTCGACGCCGCTCGCCCATGCCGAGCGCATGAAGACTCTCTACGGCAACTGCATCCCCTCGCCGGCCGACGAGCGCGAGGTGATCAGCGTGCCGCAGGTCGGCGAAGAGGATCCGAGCAACGCGACGACGATCCCGAAATCGATCCTCGTCGGCATCATCCAGCCGCGCCTGGAGGAGACCTTCGAGCTGGTGCGCGGGCGCCTGGAACATGCCGGCCTCGACAAGATCGCGGGCCGCCGCGTCGTGCTGACCGGCGGCGCCAGCCAGCTCTCGGGCGTGCGCGAACTGGCCGCGCTGGTGCTGGACAAGCAGGTCCGCATGGGCCGGCCGCTGCGCATCGGCGGCCTCGCCGAGGCCACCGGCGGCCCGGCCTTCGCGACCGCGGTCGGCCTCTTGGCCTACGCCATATCGGTCGATGCCGAGCTGCCGCGACCCGGCCGCGTGATGCGCGAGGAGCCGAACGGCCTCATCGGCCGGATCGGCCACTGGTTCCGTGAGAATTTTTGAACCCGATTTCCGGGCGGCAGGGTCCGCCCCGGCGATCATCCTGCCGGCGATTGCCGGCGCAACAAAGGCGACGTGCTGAATTGGAGGTCTAAATGTTGAATCTCTCGATGCCCAAGAGCCAACAATACGAAATCAAGCCGCGGATCACCGTTGTCGGGGTCGGCGGCGCTGGGGGAAATGCCGTCAACAACATGATCCGCTCGAACTTGGAGGGCGTCGAATTCGTCGTCTCCAACACCGATGCCCAGGCCCTGTCGCAGTCGATCTGCGACCGTCGCCTGCAGCTCGGCATCAACATCACGCAAGGCCTCGGCGCCGGGTCGCGTCCCGACGTCGGCCGCGCCGCCGCCGAGGAGGTCATGGACCAGCTGATGGCCGAGCTCGACGGCTCCAACATGGTGTTCATCACCGCCGGCATGGGCGGCGGCACCGGCACGGGCGCGGCACCCGTCATCGCCCGCGCCGCCCGCGAGCACGGCATCCTCACAGTCGGCGTGGTCACCAAGCCCTTCCACTTCGAGGGCACCCACCGCATGAAGATCGCCGAGAGCGGCATCAACGAGCTGCAGCAGTTCGTGGACACGCTCATCATCATCCCGAACCAGAACCTGTTCCGGGTCGCCAACGAAAAGACGACCTTCGCCGACGCCTTCGCCATGGCGGACCAGGTGCTCTATTCGGGCGTGCGCGGCGTCACCGATCTCATGGTGATGCCCGGCCTCATCAACCTCGACTTCGCGGACATCCGCGCGGTCATGAGCGAGATGGGCAAGGCCATGATGGGCACCGGCGAGGCCGAGGGCGAGAACCGCTCGATCGCCGCCGCCGAGGCCGCGATCTCCAATCCGCTGCTCGACGATGTCTCCATGAAGGGCGCGCGCGGCGTCCTCATCAACATCACCGGCGGCTTCGACATGACACTGTTCGAGGTCGACGAGGCCGCCAACCGCATCCGCGACGAGGTCGATCCCGAGGCCAACATCATCTTCGGCTCGACCTTCGACAAGCTGCTGGACGGCAAGGTCCGCATCTCCGTCGTCGCCACCGGCATCGACGCCGAGGCCGTGACCATGCCGCGGCCGGCCCTCAGCCTCGTCGCCAAGGGCGGCCGCGTCATTAGCGCGCCGGCCAGCGCGCCCATGGAAGCGGCCATGCCGCAGCAGGTCGCCGCCTACGCCGGCATGACGCGCACCCGCGACGAACGCGTGCCCGAGATCGTCGCCCAGCAGGGGGCGCCGGCCATGGCGGCCCACGCCTACCAGCAGGCGCCGCTGCAGGCCGCCGTCGGCGGCGGCTATGTGGCGCCGCGCATGACGGCTCCGCAAGCGGCGCCGGCCATGCGCGTCGACGCCGGTGCGCTGGCGCGCGCCAGCATGGTCGAGATGCGCGAACGTCCGGCGCCGCGCGTCGAGCCGAGGCCGCTGCCGCCGGCAAGCGAGCCGGTCGCCGGGTCAAGCCCGGGGATCGCCACGGCGCCAGCCTTCGAGCCGCCGGCCGCCGAACCGGTCTATGTCGAGCCGCCGCCGGCCGTGGAGCCGCAGTACCACGTGGCGTCCGAGCCGGCCCCGCAACCCGTCGCGGAGAAGCGGCGCGGCCCCGGCATCTTCACCCGCGCCGCCAATAAGGCCCTCGACCTCGCGCGCCAGACCAGCGCCGATCTGCGCGAAGCGACTCCATCGGCGATGATGACGCGTATCGCCAAGCCCGAACCGGTCATGCGCGCGCCGGCGCCGCAGCCCGCGGCGCCCGCGCCTCAACCGGCCGTGCAGACCCGGCTCGCCCTCGATCCGACCGACCGCTTGACGGCGCGGCCGAGCGAAGAGGACATGCTGGACATCCCGGCCTTCCTGCGCCGGCAAGCGAACTAGCATCGCCTGCACGTCGCCTCCAATCGACTGACAGGGCGGTCGCTCCGGCGACCGCCCTTTTCTTTATCTGCTGCATGGCGATCCCGCGTCCTTCGAGACGCGCCCTCCGGGCGCTCCTCAGGATGAGGACGATTGGTGATGGCACTAATAGTGTTCCTCATCCTGAGGAGGCCGCGCAGCGGCCGTCTCGAAGGACGCAGGTCGCCGCTCCCAGTCTCCCGGACGGTTAGGGAGTGATTCACCATCCCTAAACCTCTCTTACCTACGGTAGCCGCCGGCACTTCCTTGAATCGGCAGCCTCCATGCCTCCGCCTCTCGCCCTCGAAATCAACGGCCTGGTGAAGCGCTTCGACCGCCCGGCTGTCGACGGTCTGAATCTCCGCGTCCAGGCCGGCGAGTTCTACACGCTGCTCGGGCCCAACGGCGCCGGCAAGACCACGACCCTGCGGATGGTGACCGGCCTGCTGCGGCCCGACAGCGGTGCGATTTCGGTGTTCGGCATCGACGCCCTCGCCGATCCGATCGCGGCCAAGCGGATCATGGCCTGGCTCTCCGACGAGCCCATGATCTACGACAAGCTGACGCCCTTCGAGTATCTCGAGTTCGTCGCGGGCCTGTGGGGTGTCGATGCCGCGCTTGCCGAAGGCCGCGCCCGCGAGCTCATCGATTGGCTCGGCCTCGGCCCCCATGCCCATGAGCGCTGCGAGGGCTTCTCCAAGGGCATGCGGCAGAAGGTGGCGCTCGCCGGCGCCCTCGTCCATGAACCGAAGCTCATCATTCTC
>JBGPEQ010000379.1:0-4661 GCA_041482855.1 Dongiaceae bacterium
CAGCGCTGTCAGGTCGGGGCGGCGTGTGCGCGCAATGGCGATGGCGCGTTCGGTGCGGTCGGCGAGGCAGTCGGCGATGGCTGACTGCAAGCCGGCGGCGAGGTCGTCGCGGTCTTGCGCGGCGAGCGGGCCGGTCGCCGTCCGTTCGGCGACGCGCTGGCGCAGCGCGGTCTTGAGGCCGGAGAACGAGAAATCGGGCTGCGGCCGCCCGACCATCGGGCGCGGCAAGTCGAAACGCATGGCATCGCCTGTAGCGGCGGCGCGCTCGATCGCGGGGCCGCCGGGATAGCCGAGGCCGAGCAGCTTGGCGCCCTTGTCGAAGGCCTCGCCGGCGGCATCGTCGACGGTGGTGCCCAGGCGCTTGTAGCGGCCGACCTCCTCGACGATGAGCAGCTGACAATGGCCGCCGGAGATCAGCAGCAGCAGGAAGGGAAAGGCGACGTCGTCGGTGAGCCGCGCGGTGAGCGCGTGGCCCTCCAGATGATTGACGGCGATGAACGGCCGCTCCGCCACGGCGGCGATGGCCTTGGCCATGGTGACGCCGACCATGACGCCGCCGATGAGGCCGGGCCCGCCGGTGGCGGCGATGCCGTCGAGGTCGGCGAAGTGTAGGTTGGCCCGCCGCATCGCCTCGGCGATCAGGCCATCGAGGTGGTCGAGATGGCTGCGCGCGGCGATCTCCGGAACGATGCCGCCATAGGGACGGTGCTGATCGAGCTGCGACAGCACGACCTCGGCCCGCACCTGTCGCCTGTCGTCCACCACCGCCGCGGCCGTTTCATCACAGCTCGTTTCGATTCCCAGGACGATCATCGCCCGCAATCTACGGCCGATTCGCCCGCGACGCCAATCGGTCGATGCGGGCGGAGGCTCGGATCGGGACCGTGCGTCCTTCGACAGGCTCAGGATGAGGTTCTTTCTTTCTGCCAGAAAAAATGGCCCTCATCCTGAGCCTGTCGAAGGACGCAAAACGGTCATGCAGTGCAGGCGCGCAACCGCGACGGCCCGTCTATTGCACCGTGGGGCGCGACGGCATAAACGTGGGGCATGAGCGTCAATCACCAGCCTATCCGCATCGGCACGCGCGGGAGTCCGCTGGCGCTGGTGCAGGCGCGGATGGTGCGCGATGCCTTGGCGGCGGCCCACGCCGATCTGCGCGGGGCGGACGATATTCAGATCGTCCCGATCAAGACCACCGGCGATGCGGTGCAGGACCGCAAGCTGATGGAGATCGGCGGCAAGGGGCTGTTCACGAAGGAGATCGAGGAAGCGCTGCTCGACGGCCGCATCGACTGCGCCGTCCACTCGATGAAGGACATGCCGACCTGGCTGCCCGACGGCCTCGTCATCGGCGCCATGCTGGTGCGCGAGGATGCGCGCGACGCGCTGTTCGCCAGGACCGGCAAGCGCATCGCCGAGCTGCCGCGCGGCGCCACCGTCGGCACAGCGTCGCTGCGGCGGCAGGCGCAGCTGCTGGCCCTCCGGCCGGACCTCCTGGTCGTTGCCTTGCGCGGCAACGTCGAGACGCGGCTGCGCAAGCTGGCCGCCGGCGAGGCCGATGCGACGCTGCTGGCGGTGGCCGGCCTGAAGCGGCTCGGCCTGCTCGACAAGGCGGCGGCGATCATCGACAGCGACGAGATTCTGCCGGCGGTCGGACAGGGCGCCATCGGCGTCGAGATCCGCGCCGACGATGCCCGCCTGCGCGCGCTGCTGGCGCCGCTCGATCACGGCGCGACGACCCTGTGCGTGACGGCGGAGCGCGCCTGCCTGGCCGAGCTCGACGGCTCCTGCCACACGCCGATCGCGGCCTATGCCGAGCTGGCGGCCGATGGCCGCGACTTGCGGCTGCGCTCGCTGATCGCGCTGCCCGATGGCACGGCCGTCCATCGCGATGAACGCGAAGGACCGACGACCGATCCCGTTGCGCTCGGCCGCGCTGCCGGCAAGCTTCTGAAGGCGGCGGCCGCGCCGGCGTTTTTCGGGATGGCAACGGCATGACACTGCGCGCGCTCGTCACCCGGCCGGAGGAAGACGCGGCGCCGCTGGCGGCGGCGCTGGCCGAGCGCGGCATCGACGTCACGCTCGAGCCGCTGCTGGCGATCCGGCCGCTGCCGGAGGCGCCGATCGATCTGGCGGGCGTGCAGGCGCTGCTGTTCACCAGCGCCAACGGCGTGCGCAGCTTCGCCGAACTGGCGGGTGCGCGCGATCTCGCGGGCTGGCGCGAGCTGCCGGCGTTCGCGGTCGGCAACGCCACCGCGGCGGCCGCGCACAACGTCGGGTTCACGCGGGTCGACAGCGCGGCCGGCGATGTCGCCACCTTGGCCAAGCTCGTGGCGGAGCGACTCGATCCGAAGGCGGGCGCGCTGTTCCACGCCGCCGGCAGCGCGGTGGCCGGCGATCTCGCGGGGCTGCTGGAGCAGGCGGGGTTCACCCTGCGCCGGGAGATGCTCTACGAGGCGCGGCCGGCGGACCAGCTGTCGCCGGCGACCGTGACCAATCTCAGCAATGGCTGGTTCGACCTGGTGCTGTTCTTCTCGCCGCGCACGGCCGCAACCTTCGTGACGTTGGCGCGCGCCGCCGGCGAGGGCGTGGTCAGCGGCTGCGGCAAGGCGGCCGCGCTTTGCTTGAGCCAGACCGTGGCGACGGCGGCGCGCGAACTGCCCTGGCGCGCGGTGCAGGCGGCGGCGCGGCCGGAACTGCCGGCCCTGCTCGACCTGATCGACCGCGAGTTGGCGGCACGAGCCGAGGGCGCCGGGAAAGTGGATGATCGCACGGCAGCGGTGAGCGGACCGTCCGATGCGGCCGCGCCGACGATCGAGCCGCCGCGTCGGCGATCGCGCGTCGTCGCCATCGTCGTGACCGCCGCCGCGACGGCCGTCGTCGTCGCGCTCGCAGCCAACTTCCTGTGGGCTTGGTGGCAGGGACCGGATCCGGCGTTGGCGCAGCGCCTGAGCGCCCTGGAGCGGTCCCACGAAGCCACGGCGAGCGGCGTTTCCATCATGCGGGACGACGTGGGGACTCTGATCGGTCAGGTCAGGGAAATCCGCGACCACATCGCCGCCCTGGAGGGGGCGGCTCAGAATGCGCCGGCCGGGACGGCTCCCGATCTTGCTCCGCTGACGAAGCGATTGGATGCGCTCGAACAGGAAATCGCGGCGCTGCACGCGGGCGGACAACAACCGACGCAGACGATTCCGGCGGCCAATCTGTCGGCCTTGAACGACAAGATTGCGGCGCTCGAAGCCAAGCTGTCTTCACTCCAGGCCCAGTCGGCGCCGCCGGTGCCGGCGGCCGATGTCGCCGGCTTGAGCGAGAAGATCGCGGCGCTGGAAGCCCGGTTGGCGGCACTTCAGAGTCAACCGCCGGCGACCGGCGCCGCCGCCGATATGGCGGCCCTCGATAAGCTGAGCAAGGACAACGCGGCGCTGCGCGACGACATGGCGGCGCTGAAGGCGCAGCTTGCCGCCGTCGATCAGGCGCTGACGGCGCGGGGCCAGGACGCCAATGGAGTCGCCTTCGCGCTCGCCGTCGGCAATCTCGGCGGCGCCCTCTCGACGGCGCGGCCGTTTGCGGCCGAGCTGACGGCGCTCACCGAACTGGCTGCCGGGGATCCGGCATTGGCCGCGCAGGTGAAAGAGCTGACAGCCCCATTGGCGGAGCGTGCGGCCCTCGGCGTGCCGCCGCTGGTGGAACTCCAGACCCGCTTTCCCGCGCTGGCGCGCGCGATCGTCGATGCGGCGAAGCAAGCGGCGCCGGCCGCCGTCGAAAACCCGCAATCCCAAAGCTGGTACGATCGCCCGCTCGGCTGGCTGTCCTCGGCCGGCGATTGGCTGGCGTCCCAGGTCAGCGTGCGTCCCGTCGGCGAGGTCGCCGGCGACGATCCCGGCGCGCGGGTGGCACGCGCCGAAGTGCGGCTGGCGCAGAACGATCTGGCCGCCGCCGTCAAGGAGCTGGAAGGAATGAGCGGGCCGGCAGCCACGGTGGCAGCGGCTTGGCTCGGCGATGCGCAGGCGCGGCTGGCGGTCGACCAGGTGGTGTCCGCCCTGCAGGCGGCGGCGGTGACGCGCCTGGGTGCTGGCGCAGCGGGTACGGGCGGCGCCGGCGGATGACCTGAGCGCCATGCGTCGCATCGTCTTCGCCCTCCTCCTGCTCCTCCTGTTCGCGTGGATCGGGGCCGTCAGCTTCGTCGCGTACGTGATCGCCCAGCGGCCCGGCGACGTGTCGGTGGTGTGGCTCGGCTATCACGCGGACATCCCGATGTGGATGGTGCTGGCGGGACTGGTCGCGGTTGCCATCGCCGCCGCACTGCTGTGGCAGTTCACGCGGTTCATCCTGCGCTCGCCGGGCAAGCTCGGCCAGGCGCGGCGCGATCGCCGGCGGCGCAAGGCCTACCGGGCGCTCACCCAGGGCATGGTGGCCGTGGCGGCCGGCGATGCCATCGAGGCCCAGCGGCAAGCGAAGCTGGCGGGCAACCTGCTCAACGATCCGCCGCTTACCCTGCTGCTGGAGGCGCAGGCGGCCCAGCTCGGCGGCGACGAGAAGGCGGCGACGCGTTATTTCCGCGCCATGCTCGAGCATCCGGAGGCGTCGTTCCTCGGCCTGCGCGGCCTGCTCATGCAGGCGCTCAAGGCCGGCAACGACAGCGAGGCGCTGCGGCTGGC
>JBGPEQ010000380.1:0-4650 GCA_041482855.1 Dongiaceae bacterium
AGTCCGCCGGCTTTCGGAACCCGCAGCGGGTGCCGAGGGCTCGAGTCCGACGGGGAAGATCGATGCGTCTGTCCGCCTATTTCATGCCCACGCTCAAGGAGACTCCGGCCGAGGCGGAGATCGTCTCCCATCGGCTGATGCTGCGCGCGGGCATGGTGCGGCAGGCGAGTGCGGGGATCTATTCCTGGCTGCCGCTCGGCTTCCGCGTGCTGAAGCGGATCGAGCAGATCGTGCGCGAGGAGCAGGACCACGCCGGCTGCCAGGAAGTGCTGATGCCGACCATCCAGTCGGCCGAGCTGTGGCGCAAATCCGGCCGCTACGAGGCCTACGGCAAGGAGATGCTGCGCATCACCGACCGCAAGGACCGGGAGATGCTGTACGGCCCCACCAACGAGGAGTTGATCACCGACATCTTCGCCAGCGCCGTCAGCAGCTACAAGGCGCTGCCCAAGCTGCTCTACCACATCCAGTGGAAGTTCCGCGACGAGCTGCGCCCCCGCTTCGGCGTCATGCGCGGCCGCGAGTTCCTGATGAAGGACGCCTACTCGTTCGATCTGACCGAGGACGACGCGCTTGTCTCGTACTGGAAGATGTACATAACGTACATGAAGACCTTCAAGAAGATGGGGCTAAAACCCATTCCCATGCGCGCTGAGACCGGCCCCATTGGCGGCAATCTGAGCCACGAGTTTCAGATCGAAGCCAAGACCGGCGAGTCGCAGATCTTCTACGACTCCGATATCGTTGATCTGGACTATGCCACCGTTGATCCGAAGCCGGCGATCATTCGTGATTTCCTGGATCGGATGTACGCGGCAACCGATGACAAGCACGACGTTGCGGGCTTCGAACAACGCGTTCCCGAGAAGCGGCGTCGGACAGGCCGGGGGATCGAGGTCGGCCATATCTTCTATTTTGGCACGAAGTATTCGAAGAAGGAGGCGATCGGCGCCATTGTGTCCACGCCGACGGGCGAGCAGGTTCCGGTCCACATGGGCTCCTACGGCATCGGCGTCTCGCGGCTCGCCGGCGCCATTATCGAGGCCAGCCATGACGACGCCGGCATCATCTGGCCGGACTCGGTGGCGCCCTTCAAGGTCGGCCTCATCAACCTCAAGGCCGGCGACGCCGCCTGCGACAAGGCCTGCGCCGACATCTACGCCAAGCTGAATAACGCCGGCGTCGACGTGCTCTACGACGATCGCGACGAGCGGCCGGGCGCCAAGTTCGCCGACATGGACCTCATCGGCCTGCCCTGGCAGCTGATCGTCGGCCCGCGCGGCCTCGCCGCCGGCAAGCTCGAGCTGAAGCGCCGCGCGACGGGAGAACGCCAGGAGCTGGCGACCGATGCGGCCCTGGCCCGTTTGGCAGCGGCGTAGGGGCGACCGACGGTCGCCCGACCGATGCCTCGACCGTGATGCTCGCCCCCGTCGAACGGCTGATCGCGCTGCGCTATCTGCGGGCGCGCCGGAAAGAGGGTTTTATCTCCGTCATCGCCGGCTTCTCGTTGCTCGGCATCTGCGTCGGCGTGGCGACGCTGATCATCGTGCTCTCCGTCATGAGCGGCTTCCGCCAGGAGGTGTTGAACCGCCTCCTCGGCGTCAATGGCCACCTGAACCTGGCGGCCGCCGGCCGTAATCTCGACGACTTCGACAACCTTGCCGCCCAAGTCGCCAAAGTGCGGGGCGTGGTGGCCGTCCATCCTACGGTCGATGGCAACGTCATGGCGACGGCGACGCACTACGCGGCCGGCGCGCTGGTGCACGCCATCCGCCAGGAGGACCTCCGGAAAATTCAGTTGATCCGCATCGTTGGCGGTAGCCTGGAGCAGTTCAGCGGCAAGAGCGTCGTCGCCATCGGATCGCGCCTGGCCGAGCGCCTCCACATCGGCGCCGGCGATACCGTGACGCTGATCCAGCCGCAGAACAGCTGCACGGTCCTCGGCTGCATCCCCCGCTCGAAGACCTATGACGTGATCGCGGTCTTCGAGGTCGGCATGTCCATCTATGACGAGCGGATCATCTACATGCCGCTGGAGGCCGGCCAGCTGTTCTTCCAGGCCAAGAATGCGGCGAGCGCGCTCGTCATCACCGTCGACAACCCCGACGACGTCTTTCCCATCGGCCGCGCGATCTTCGACGCGACAGGCAGCCGCTTCCGCATCATCGACTGGCAGCAACAATATGCCGGTTATTTCGCCTGGCTCGACGTGCAGCGGAATGTGCTGGCGCTGATTGTGGCCCTCATCATTGTCGTCGCCGCGCTCAACGTCATCTCCGGCCAAGTGCTGCTGGTGCGCGACAAGACGCGCGAGATCGCCGTCCTCCGCACGATGGGCGCCACGCGCTGGGCCATCCTGCGCATCTTTCTGATGTGTGGCATCGGCGTCGGCATCGTCGGGACCGCGGCGGGCGTCGGGCTGGCCGTCCTCTTCTGCGACAATATCGAAGCCATCCGGGAATGGCTGCAGGAGGTCGCGCATATCACCCTGTTTCCCCCGGACATCTATTTCCTGAAGGACCTGCCGGCGCGTCTCTCCGCCGGCAACCTGGTCGGCGTGGTTGCCCTCTCGCTTATGCTGTCCTTTCTCGCCACCAGCTACGCGGCCTGGCGGGCAGCGCGGCTCGATCCTGTGGAGGCGCTGCGCTATGAGTGAAGTGACGGTCCCCGATATGTTCTCGCCGTTCGAGCGACTGGTTGCGTTGCGGTATCTGGGCGCGCGTCGGCGGGGGTGGGGTCCGTCATTCACCGCTCTGGTCTCGATGATCGGCATCGCCGTCGGCGTCTTCATCCTCATCACCGCCATGTCCGCAATGAACGGCATGCGCCACGATGTTCTCTCGCACATCCTCGGCGTCGATCCGCACGTCCGCATCGAGAACCCGGACGGCCCCTTGCGGGACTCCGACGCACTCACGCGGCGTCTGCAGGAAATCCCGGGTGTGCTCCATGCCATGCCGGTGATCGATGCCGACGTGATGGTGGTGGCGCAAGGGCGCTCGACCGCCGCGACCGCGCGCGGCGTGAGGTCGGCCGATCTTCTGGAATATTCCGCCGTCGGCCGACACCTCACCGCCGGCAGCGTCGGCGCAGCCGCGGACGAGATCGTGATGGGCAACAGTATGGCATTGAGCCTGGGCGTCGCGGTCGGCAGCGAAGTCACGCTGGTCACACCCAATCCGGAAGGTGCGGCGAGCGAGTCGGTGCCGAAGAGCAAGGCTTTCCGCGTCGCCGCCCTGTTCGCGGTCGACAACGACAAATACGACAGCGGCTTCCTGTACATGCCGCTCGATGCCGCGCAGCGCTTCTTCGCAATGCCCGGTGCCGCCACCAGCGTCGACATCATGGTCGCCGATCCCGAAGCCGTCGCGGCCACGAAGGGCGCCATCCTCGAGGCAGTCGGCGATGGCTACCGCGTGCGCGACTGGCAGGACCTCAATTCGGCCTTCGTCTCCGCGCTGAAGGTGGAGCGCATCGTGACTTTCATCCTGCTGGCCCTGATCATGCTGGTGGCCGCCTTCAACATCGTATCGGGTCAGGTTATGCTGGTGAAGGACAAGGGGCGCGAGATCGCGATTCTTCGCACCATGGGCGCCACGCGCCTGTCCATTCTTCGCATCTTCTTCCTCAGCGGCGCCAGCACCGGGGTGTTCGGCACGATCCTCGGCGTGGCGCTCGGCCTCGCCGTCGCCGGCAGCATCGAGCGGATCGGCGGCTGGCTCGACCGCATCAAGTACGACGTGCCGTTGGCGGGCGTCGTCGATTTCCTGTCGCGGCTGCCGGCCATCGTCGAGTTCAGCCAGGTCGCGCTCGTCGTGGCGATGGCACTCGCGCTCTCCTTTGTCGCGACCCTCTACCCGGCCTGGCGGGCGGCGCGGCTCGATCCGGTGGAGGCCCTGCGCTATGAGTGACCGCGGCGACAGTGTCCTTGTCCTCAAGGGCGTCAGGCGCAGCTTCGAGCAGGGCGCGGCCAAGCTCGAGGTGCTGCGCGGCGTCTCGCTCGCCGTGCGGCGCGGCGAGCTGGTCGCGCTCGTCGGGCCGTCCGGTTGCGGCAAATCGACGCTGCTGCATATCGCCGGGCTGCTCGAGCATGCCGACGGCGGCGAGATCTGGATCGGCGGCAAGAACGGCGCGACGCTGGCCGACGATCAGCGTTCGGCCCTGCGTCGGGACAGCATGGGCTTCGTCTACCAGTATCACCACCTGCTGCGGGAATTCTCGGCACTCGAGAACATCGTGGTGCCGCAGATGATCGCCGGCCGCTCGCGCGCCGAGGCTGGGAAGCGGGCGCAGGAACTGCTTGGATTGGTGGGGCTCGCGACGCGCGCCGAGCATCGGCCGGCGGAGCTCTCCGGCGGCGAGCAGCAGCGCGTCGCCGTCGCCCGCGCCCTCGCCAACAAGCCGCAGCTCCTTTTGGCCGACGAGCCGACCGGCAACCTCGACGAACATACTGCCGACGAGGTCTTCGGCGTCCTCCTGCGCCTGGTCCGAGATGCCGGTCTCGGCGCCCTCATCGCCACCCACAACACCGCGCTCGCCGCCCGCATGGACCGCCGGCTGACGCTCCACGAAGGTATCGTCCAGGCGCTGTAATTCGCTCGCGATGGGCGTACAATCGTCGTCGAGAGGGGGGCGCTGCCCTTGCAGAGC
>JBGPEQ010000381.1:0-4640 GCA_041482855.1 Dongiaceae bacterium
CGCGCCGAGGTGTGCGGGTTGGCGCTGTCGCTGGCGCCCATCGCCGCCCATGTCTCCGGATGCGGGCATTCGAAGGTGTAGATCTTGCTCCAGTAGGCGCCGCAGTGGGTATCCCACACCGTCGTGTTCGAAAAGCTGCGGAAATAGGCGGGGTGGAAGCTTATGGCGGCGTCGAGATCGTCGTAATAGCCGTGGGCGGCGTGCACCGGCTTCGAACCGCACACCTTCTCCGCGGGCTCGCCGAAGAACTTGAGCGTGCCGGGAATGCCGTGCTTCTCCATCGCGGCCTTGGCCGCCAGCAGCCCGCCGAGCGCACCCATGCCGAGCGCGGAATGGGGGTCAGTGTGGCCGGCGGCGTATTTGTGCAGGCCGGCCCGCGGCTTCTTGTAGGGCACCGGCTCCTGGCTGTTGCCGGGCACGGCGTCGTACTCGGCATAGGAGGCGATGGTCGGCCCGCCCCGGCCGTTCTTCCAGGTGGCGAGAAAGGCCGTCGGCATGGTGGCCGTGCCTTCCTCCACCTCGAAGCCGTGCTCGCGCAGCAGCTTCACGTAATAGGCCGCCGAGCGGTATTCGCGCCACGCCGTCTCATGGAAGTTCCAGATATCGGTGTGGGCCTTCGACAGCCAGGGTTCGCTGCCCTTTACCCACTCGAGCGCGGTCTTCTTCGCCGGCGTCAGCGCGGCCTTGCGTGGCGGCATGGAATCCTCCCCTGCGATGTTTGGCGCGATTCTATCACCGGAACGCCACCGGCGTCTGCGGATCGGGATAGCGGTCCTGGACGATCACGAACCAGGGCGCGCCGAGCTTCCCCGCCGCGTCGACCTCGTGCTCGCTGAGCGACACCGACTGCCGCACATTGCCGCCGATCGATTCGAGCGTGCCGTTGGCGTTCGTCACGACGATGTCGCAATGCAACTCGGCATCGTCAGGCAGCGAGCGATAGTCCGTGATCTCGCGCGTGCTGCCGCGGCCGCGGCAGATGATGTCCCCGGGCTTCGGCGCATAGTCGACGGGCGCCCGCGGCCTGAGCTCGAAGGCGGGATCGTCGGCATGGGCGATGATGGTCCTGAGATAGTCGCGGTGTGCTGCCGAGCGCGTGAACTGCCGGGGATCGACGCCGGCGCGGATCATCACCCAGGAGATGAAGGCGGCCGACCAGGGCTCGGCGCAATCCTTGCCGGTAAGTTCCGAGTCGGGATCGAGCACGCGCCAATACTCGGCGACCCGCTCGCTGCCGAGCTTGTCGTCCTCCCATAGCCCCACCGGCTTGATGACCTGCACGCCGTCCTCCCAATAGACGCGCTGCCTGCCGAACGTCTCCCATTCGCCGCGCGTGAGCGCGAGGATCGTGGCCTTCACCTCGCTCTCGGGTATCGGCTTGCCCGTGATGGTCTCGATGACGGGTCTGGTGACGCAAGCGGAGAGCAGAAGCGCCAGGCCTGCGACGAGATGGCGAGCCTTCAACGTTGCCTCCTCAGTCGCGCTTGTCCTTGAGCGCCAGCAGCAGGTCTTCCAGACAGCGGTCGCGCCAGGCGGCAAGCTCGGGAAAGCTGCGCGAGCCGGCCTCGGCGGTGACTCCGTCGATCAGCTTCTGCTTCAGTGCGTCCGTGAACCTCGGCTGGCCCAATTCCTCCCAGTCGGCTTCGATCGAGGCCTTCAGATGATCGAGGAAGTAGGCCATGCCACCAGCCCCGCCGGCGAGATGGAAGGTGAGCGACGGCCCCATGAAGGCCCAGCGCACGCCCGGCCCGTAGGCGATGGCGGCATCGGTATCGGCGACCGAGGCGATGCCCTGGTCGACGCAGTGCAGCGCCTCGCGCCACAGCGCCGCCTGCAGCCGGTTGGCGAGATGGCCGCGGACTTCCTTGTTGAGCCGGATCGCCTTCTTGCCGACCGCGTTGTAGAAGTCGACCGCCCAGTCGACCGACGCCGGATCGGTCCTGCTGCCGCCGACGACTTCGACGAGCGGCACCAAATGCGGCGGGTTGAAGGGATGGCCGACGACGACGCGCTCGGGATGCTTGCAGCGCGCCTGCAGGTCGCTCGGCATGAAGCCGGAGGTGGAGGAGCCGATGATGCGGTCGACCGGCAGCGCTGCATCGATCTCGGCCAGCACCTGCTGCTTCAGCTCGAGGCGCTCGAACACGCTCTCCTGCACGAAGTCGGCGCCGGACGCGGCCTCGGCGGGCGTGCGGTGGAACGACCATCGCTTCTTGTCGGCCCCTTGCGCCAGGCCGAAGCGCTCCAGCGTCGGCCAGGCCTTCGCGATGTAGTCGCGGACGAACGCCTCGCCGTCGGCGCGCGTGTCGGTGGCGCGCACGGCGAAGCCGCGGGCGAGGAAATAGGCAGTCCAACTGGCGCCGATAATGCCGGCGCCGACGATGGCGATGGTGCGCACGGATGCGCGATCGATGAGCGGCATGGTCTCCCCCGCGATTGCTCGTGATGCGCGTGAAGTAGACCATGGCGACGCATCCGCTCCAAGCCCGCCCCGGCGTTGACTCCGCCGGCTGCGGCTCTCACTCTCCGCCTCAACCAACAAGCCCGCCGTTCTGGGAGAGCCGCCATGCCCGATACGACGCCCGAACCGCCGCTGCAGCCGCTCGACGCCGCCGTCATTCCCCGCTTCGCGGAAGCCGCTACATTCATGCGTACACCGCGCGTGAACGACCCGACGAAGGTCGACATCGCGCTGGTCGGCGTGCCGTTCGACCTCGGCACCGGCTTTCGCACGGGCGCGCGCCAGGGGCCGGCGCAGATCCGGGAGATGTCGCGCATCATCCGCCGCGTCAACGCCAGCAGCCGCATCGCGCCGTTCCGCCTCTGCAACGTCGCGGACATGGGCGACACGCCCATCAATCCGTTCGATCTCATGGGCAGCGTCGATGCTATCGCGGCCTTCTTCAAGAATCTCACCCAGCACGATGTCGCGCCGATCGCTGCCGGTGGCGATCACACGATCACGCTGCCGATCCTGCGCGGCCTCTACAAGGGCGAGTCATTCGGCGCCGTGCATTTCGATGCCCACGCCGACACGCTCGACACCTATCTCGGCTCCAAGATCAACCACGCCACGCCGTTCCGCCGGCTGGTGGAGGAGGGCATCCTCGATCCCAAGCGCACGATCCAGATCGGCCTGCGCGGCACCCGCTTCGGCGACGACGACATCCAGTACGGTTACGACGTCGGCATGCGCATCGTCACCATGGACGACTTCGAAGAGATGGGCCGCAAGGAAGTCATCAAGGAATGCCGGCGCGTCTGCGGCACCGGCCCGACCTACATCACGTTCGACATCGACGGCCTCGACCCCGTGTACTGCATCGGCACCGGCGTGCCGGAGCCGGGCGGGCTCTCCATGCGCGACGCCCAGGTGATCATCCGTGGCCTGCAGGGCATGAACCTGGTCGGCGGCGACGTCTGCGAAGTGCTGCCGCTGGCCGATCCATCGGGACACACAGCGCTCAATGCCGCCAACCTGATGTTCGAGATGCTCTGCGTGATCGCCGATTCGCGCGTGAACAGAAAGTAGAGACACGCCAACATGACCGACGATCTCAAGAACAAGCGCGTCATCATCACGGCGGCCGCGACCGGCATCGGACGCGTCACCGCCGAGTCGTTCCTGGCCGCCGGCGCCAAGGTCTATGTCTGCGACGTCGACGAAGCCGGCTTGAAGGCTTTCAAGGCAGCGCATCCGGCGCTCGGAACCACGCCGGCGGACGTCGCCGATCCGGCACAGGTTGACCGGTTCTTCGACGCGGCGCTCGCCAATCTCGGCGGCCTCGACATCATGGTGAACAATGCCGGCGTCGCCGGACCGACCGCCAACGTGGAAGACGTCAAGCTTGAGGATTGGCGGCGCACGCTGGCCGTCAATCTGGACGCGACTTATATGTGTTGCCGGCGCGCGGTGCCCGTGCTGAAGAAGAACGGCAGCGGCGCGATCATCAATCTATCGTCGGCGGCCGGCATCCACGGCTTCGCTCGGCGCACGCCCTATGCCTCGGCCAAGTGGGCGATCGTCGGCCTCACGAAGTCGCTGGCGCTGGAACTGGGACCGTTCGGCATCCGCGTGAACGCCATCTGCCCCGGCGCCGTCGAGGGCGACCGCATCGAACGCGTGATCAAGGCCGAGGCCAAGGCGAGCGGCCGCTCGGAAGAGGAAGTGCGCAAGAATACGGTGCGCTACACCGCCATGAAGACCTTCGTCAGCCCGCAGGACATCGCCAACATGATCCTGTTTCTCTGTTCGAGCGCGGGCGCGCGCGTTTCGGGGCAAGCGCTACCGGTCGATGGCTATCTCTACACGTTGGGCGATTGATTTGCGCAGGCCGGTATGGCTGCTAGCATCATTCGAAAGACGCGATCACAGGGAGTCTTGAGACAATGACCAAGAGTGGAAACGCCGCAGCCAACGGCTGGGGCGTGAATTCGGAATACGGCAAGCTGCACGACGTGCTGCTGTGCGAGCCGGTGAATTTCAAATGGCTGCCGACCAGCTCGATCTCCAAGGCGACGCTGCGCAGCGGCGCCAAGTTCGACCGCCAACTCGCCATGCGTCAGCACCGCGAGATGGCACAGGCCTATGAGGATGCCGGCGTTGCCGTCCATATGCTGGAACCGGACGAAGCGCTGCC